>CAZYLH010000013.1:0-27997 GCA_964648695.1 uncultured Lachnospiraceae bacterium
AGACAAAAAGTCCGCACTTTCACCTTGGAAAATGCGGCTGTAAACATACCTGTAAACTGCCCGCCAAACAGGCTTTAGATATGGATAATTTAGGCCCTCTGTATCATCACAACTGTTATTATATATAGCGCCATAAGGATGTATGCCAAAAAATCTGTTCTTGTATAGCAAAGGGGATGAAGCTTTGTCCTCTCACCTTTTTTTCCATAGCAGCGCGCATCCATCGCCATCGCCAGCTCTTCCGCCCTCCTGAATGCAGAGATTAACAGCGGTACAAGGATTGGCATATAACTCCTGACTCTTTTTATGATCCCGCCGCTCTCAAAATCCGCGCCCCTTGAAATCTGAGCCTTCATGATCTTATCCAGCTCTTCTATCAAAATAGGGATAAAACGCAGCGCGATGGATACCATCATCGCAAAGTCCCTCACAGGAATGTGTAGGCGCTTTAGAAAGCCCAGTCCTTTTTCAAGTCCGTCAGTTAGAGATGTCGCGGTGGTGCTAAGCGTCAAGATTGATGCGCCAAGCACCAAAAGGATGATGCGTATGCTGTAAAAAACTGCTTTATATATGCCCTCCAAAGTAATCCTTATTCTCCAGATTTGCAGCAATACCCTTCCTTCCGTCATAAATATATTAAGACATGTGCTAAAAATTATTAAAACAAACACCGCCTTAAGCCCCCTAACCATGTAGGAAAACGGAACCTTTGACATCTTAACCAATCCTATAAAGCAGAGGATGATGAGTCCGCAGCCAAGCCATGAGTCATTTACAAACAAAGAAACGATAAATACAAGCGTCCCCATCAGCTTAACCCTTGGGTCTAAGCGGTGAAGTATGGAATCTGCCGGGTAGAATTGCCCCAGCGTGATATCTCTTAGCATGACTCGCCCCCCTTCTCTTTTTTGCATACCTGCGCTATAGCCTTAGCTGCCTCAGAAATCCTTAATGCGCTCCTGCAGTTTATACCTTCCTGCTTTAGCTTTTTTGTAATGCGAAGGGCGCATGGAAGTGCAAGGCCCATAGTTTCTAACTCATCTTTGTTAGAAAACACTTCCTCAGGTCTGCCGTCAAAAATAAGCTGACCCGCACTTAGCACCAGAACACGCTTTGCAAAATCCGCCACATCCTCCATGCTGTGGGAGACCAAAAGAATCGCCACATTCTGCTCCTCATTTATGCGCCTTAGAAGCTCTAATATCTCACGCCTTCCCGCAGGGTCAAGTCCCGCTGTGGGCTCATCCAGTATCAGTACATCAGGTTTCATTGCCAAAACCCCTGCAATGGCAACCCGGCGCTTTTGACCGCCGGAAAGCGAAAACGGCGATGCATTAAAAAGCTCTGGCGCAATTCCCACAAGCTCTAGGGCCAGCTTAGCCCTGCTTTCTGCCTCGGATGCGCTCACCCTCAGGTTCTTAGGCCCAAAGCACACATCCTTTATAACACTCTCCTCAAACAACTGATATTCTGGATACTGAAAAACCAGTCCAACGCGTTTTGTCAAATCCTTTTCACAGCGAGCATCTCTTCCCTCTAGAAAAACGCTTCCAGAAGTGGGCTTAAGTAAGCCGTTTAGGAGCTGTAGGAGCGTGGATTTTCCGGAACCGGTGTGTCCAACTAATCCTATCCGACTGCCTGGAAAAATCTTTAGGTTGATACCCTCAAGGGCTCTTTTCTCATATGGAGTTTTTTCAGAATAAATGTATCCCACATCTCTAAGCTCTAAAATGGGCGTCTTTTCCTGGCTTTGTACCACGCTAAATCCCTCGGACATATCTTTTTTTGCAAAGAAGGGCTCTTTTGCCAGTGCCAAAACTTCCTCTATAAGCTCCTCTTCCCTAAGAATTGGACTTTTTACCTTAAGTCCCTTTTTTTTTAAGAGGTATCCAAGCTCCGTCACATCAGGAAGCACAAGACCATGGCGTATAAGCTCCTCCCTGCAAGAAAAGATTTCCTGCGGCGTGCCATCCATCACCAGACCTGCTCCATCCATCACCAGAATGCGGTCTGCCTCCACAGCCTCTTCCATATGGTGCGTGATTAAAATGATGCTGATATTCTCTTTTTTGTTTAACTCATGTACTGCCCAAAGAACCTCTCTCCTCCCCTTTGGGTCAAGCATTGCGGTCGCTTCATCTAAGATAATGCAGTCCGGCTTCATCGCCATAACTCCTGCAATGGCAATCCTCTGCTTTTGACCCCCGGAAAGCTTTCCCGGGGCATGAAGTCTATATGCCTCCATCCCCACCTTTTTAAGGCATTCTGTAACACGTCTCTGAAGCTCTGTAGCGGAAACAGCTAAATTTTCCGGCCCAAAGGCGACGTCCTCCTCAATCACGCTTGCAACAATCTGATTGTCCGGATTTTGAAAAACCATGCCCGCCTTCTGGCGGATTAAAAAGACATTTTTCTCATCGGCTGTGTCCATCCCCTCTATAAAAACCTTGCCTGCGGTGGGAAGTAAAAGGGCATTAAGGTGCTTTGCCAGTGTGGATTTTCCGGAGCCGTTACTGCCAAGAAGCACGGTAAAGCTACCGGGCTGTATTTCAAGATTAATGTCTTTAAGGGCCAGAGTCTCCCCGCATTTATCTCCATTCTCATCATATTGCAAAAAGCAATGCCTAAGATCCTTTATCTGTATCAATTCCACAGCCACCATCCATTATGTTAAATAAGGGGCAAGCATTTGGTATGCTCACCCCTCTTTTAGTTCGTCTTTTAAATTATACCAACTCAAGCAATACTTCCATTGCAGCGTCGCCCTTGCGCTGACCAATCTTAACGATACGGGTATATCCGCCGTTACGATTTTCATACCTGGGTGCGACCTCGTCAAACATCTTTGCAGGCATGTCGATTGCCTTGGTGCCCTTCTTTCTTCCTGCCGCCTCAGCCGGAACATAGGTCACACCGTAGAATGTCTGAAGCATCTTTCTTCTCGCATTCAATCTAGAGGGAAGATCCTTCTTGATGGTCTTCTCAACCGTATCATATACGGTAATCCTCTTTCCATCGACAATTTCCTTTACTCTCTTGCCGTTCTTGTCCTTGCGGGCAACCTTTGCAGAAACGGTTACCTCCTCGAAGTTATCCTTCTCCCTTACAGCAAGAGCGATCAGTCCTTCAGCAATCTTTTGTACTTCCTTAGCCTTTGCCTCGGTTGTAACAATCTTGCCGTGATATAACAGGTTTGTCACCTGATTTCTAAGCAAAGCCTTTCTCTGAGCAGATGTCCTGCTAAGCTTTCTATAACCTGCCATTATATTTACCTCCATCTAATAACACGCATCTGAGATCTATTACTGTTCGTTTCCCTGATTAAGCTGCAGCCCTAGATTCTTCAGCTTTAAGAGAACTTCCTCCAACGACTTACGGCCAAGGTTTCTAACCTTCATCATGTCCTCCGGCGTCTTGTTTACCAGCTCCTCAACTGTGTTGATGCCGGCACGCTTCAGGCAGTTATAGGCACGAACAGAGAGCTCTAACTCATCAATGTTCATGTTCAAAACCTTACCCTTTTCGTCATCCTTCTTATCAATCATGACATCCACGGATCTCGCATTCTCAGACAGATCAATGAACAGATTCAGGTGCTCGCTCATCACCTTTGCCGCAAGGCTTACTGCCTCATCCGGGCCAAGGGTTCCATTCGTGTACACGTCCAGGGTCAGCTTATCGTAATCTGTCACCTGGCCAACACGGGTGTTCTCCACCGTCATATTCACACGCTCAACAGGTGTGTAGATAGAATCTATAGGAATATTTCCAAGCGCTGCATCCGGATTCTTATTCTTATCAGCACTCACATAGCCCCTGCCGCGTGTAATGGTCAGCTCCATGTGGAAGTGCACATCCGGGCCACTCAGTGTAGCAATCACGGTATCCGGGTTTAAAAATTCTATATCTTCTCCGGTTCTGATGTTGCGTGCGGTAACACGCCCGTCAGGAGGAAACTCGCCGGGATTAATGCCAGAATCAAAATCGATGAAGCCCATCTTTGCGTCATCTGTCTCGCTGTTATCACGCACAGCGAGGCTCTTGATATTCATGATAATCTCGGTCACATCTTCCTTTACACCGGGTATTGAACTAAACTCATGACTAACTTTGTCAATCTTTACCTGACTGACAGCACATCCAGGAAGGGAAGAAAGCATAATTCTTCTAAGAGAATTCCCAAGCGTGGTTCCATAACCTCTCTCCAGGGGTTCAATCACAAACTTTCCATATTTCTTGTCGTCAGAAAACTCAGCGATCTCAATCTTCGGCTTTTGAAAATCCAACATATATTATATGCCCCTCCTATGGCTGGAATTATATTTTTGGATGATGACCATCCTGCTTTCCCCACTTACTTTAGAGCATTACTTGGAGTAGAGCTCGACAATCAACACCTCATTTACAGGGACATCGATCATCTCCCTAGTAGGGAACTGCTTTACTGTGCCTGTAAGGGTCTCCTTGCCGCCATCTAACCACTCAGGAACAACTCTGCCCGCTGTCGCCTCAACGACCTCCTTGTAGCGCTTGCTGTCCTGTGCCTTCTCCCTAACGGCAATCACATCTCCTACGCTTATCAGATAGGAGGGAATATTTACAACCTTACCATTGACAGTGATGTGCTTGTGATCAACCATCTGTCTTGCTTCCATTCTTGTTCTTGCCATACCAAGTCTGAAAACAACGTTATCAAGTCTGCGCTCTAAAAGGATCATCAGATTGTCACCGACGGTGCCCTGACGCATCCTGCTTGCTTTCTTATAGTAATTTCTAAAGGGCTTTTCTAGCACGCCATAGATAAACTTCGCCTTCTGCTTCTCGCGCAGCTGAAGGCCATACTCACTGATCTTTCTGTTAGATCTCTTCAGTGTTCTGTTGGACTTTTTATCAATACCTAAAAATCCCGGCTCCAGACCCAAGGATCTGCATCTTTTTAATACGGGAACTCTATTAACTGCCACTGTTAGTACCTCCTATTAAACTCTTCTACGCTTGGGCGGGCGACATCCATTATGTGGAACAGGTGTTACATCGCGAATACTGGTAACCTCCAGCCCTGCTGCTGCCAACGCACGGATTGCTGCCTCTCTGCCTGAGCCAGGTCCTTTTACAAACACATCTACCGACTTCAATCCGTGGATCAAAGCTGCCTTTGTTGCAGTTTCAGCTGCCATCTGAGCTGCATAAGGAGTAGATTTTCTTGAACCTTTAAATCCCAGACCACCGGCACTTGCCCAAGAAAGAGCATTTCCCTGTGTATCCGTCAACGTCACGATCGTGTTGTTGAAGGATGCCTGGATATGTGCCTGTCCTCGTTCAACGTTTTTCTTGACACGCTTCTTTGTCACCTTTTTTGCTGACGTATTCTTAGCCATCTTAAAACTAACCTCCCTTATGTGGGTTCCTTTCAATCAAAATTACAAATCAAATTGTCAGTTATTTCTTCTTATTCGCTACTGTCTTCCTGGGACCTTTACGTGTTCTCGCGTTGGTCTTGGTCTTCTGACCGCGAACAGGCAGACCTTTTCTGTGGCGAATTCCTCTGTAGCATCCAATCTCCTGAAGAGTCTTGATGTTAGAGGCAACCTCACGTCTTAAGTCACCCTCTACCATGTACTCTGCGTCAATGACATCACGAAGACGGGAAACCTCGTCGTCCGTCAGGTCCTTTACGCGAGTGTCAGGATTTACATTCGCCTTTGCGAGAATTTTGTTTGCGCTGACTCTACCGATACCGTAGATGTAAGTCAAACCGATCTCTACACGCTTTTCCCTTGGTAAATCAACACCTGAAATACGAGCCATGTGTGTCTAGCACCTCCATCGTTAAAAATAAAATACAGTTCCTTTTTTGCCGGAAATGACACCGTCAAAAATACGCCTTCGCATTCTTTGAAGGCTTAATATATCAATCAGTATGATAAACCATACCGCAGCCGCACTTGATACCTGTTTTGAGCCTGACGGCTCAGCAATCTGTGAAAAGACTTATCCCTGTCTCTGCTTATGCTTCGGATTCTCGCAGATTACGCGGATGCAGCCCTTTCTCTTGATAACCTTGCACTTTTCGCACATAGGCTTAACGGATACTCGAACCTTCACAGTACGCCCTCCTCTCTATCCGCAACCCCCTAAAAAAAGTGCGGACACTTAGCTTATTTTACAGAACAGCGTTTTACATCATAGCATCAAACGCCTGTGCTTGTCAAGCAATAATTTACATAAATGTGAAACTGTGAGTGGAAAAATTACTTATCGCGCCAGATAATTCTGCCCTTTGAAAGATCATATGGAGACAGCTCAATGGTCACCTTGTCACCGGGAAGAATACGAATGTAATTCATTCTCAGCTTACCGCTGATATGGGCCAGCACCTTATGTCCATTTTCCAGCTCTACCTGAAACATTGCGTTGGGGAGCTTTTCTACCACCGTTCCTTCGATTTCAATTACATCTGCTTTCGACATTACATTCTCCTTTTAATACACGAATTGCATAAACCAGATCTGCGTCCGTCACAGAGCCGGCCGCAATCTTCTCACTGACTTTAGGTAGATGCGCATGCGCAAGCTGCACATGCTTCTTGTTTTTTAATTTTGGTCTGTTTACTGTCCTGGTTTTTCCATCCGCAAGCTTTAGCCTGCCGTCTGATTCTTCCAGGATCAGATAGGGGCTGCCGGTATCATGTCCAGCCAGCGACCAGACCAACTCGCCTACTCTATATACCATGTATGTCTTCCTTTATTTCATCACCCGTCACCTACTGCTCTGAGAGAATCTCAGGTTCACCCTCTGTAATCAGTATGGTGTTCTCATAATGAGCCGACGGCGTATGATCCGCCGAGATGACTGTCCACTCATCCAGCCACTTGACTCTGCAGGTGCCGATATTTATCATGGGCTCTATCGCCAGCGTCATTCCCGCCTTTAGCAGTATCCCTCTTCCAATCGTCTTATAGTTTGGTATCACCGGATCCTCATGGAGATTTTTTCCGATGCCGTGGCCTGTCAGCTCCCTCACAACTCCATATCCCCTCTCTGAGGCATATGTCCCTATGGCCCTTGAGATGTCGTAGAGATGATTTCCTGCTCTAGCCGCCTTTATCCCCTCAAAAAAGGACTCTTTTGTGATGTCTATCAGCCTTTGCTTTTCCGGTGAAATTTCTCCCACAGCATGGGTTCTTGCAGCGTCGGAGTGATATCCATTATAGAGCACACCGGCGTCTATACTCACTATATCTCCCTCTTTTAAAACGCGGTCCTTACTTGGTATTCCGTGAACCACTTCCTCGTTTATGGATATGCACAGGGAATTTGGAAAGCCATCATAATTCAGAAAAGAAGGTGTGCAACCATAGCTTCTTATAATTTCCTCCCCCAGCTGATCAAGTTCTAGGGTGGTGATGCCAGGCCGTACAGCTTTTTCAAGCTCCTGGTGCGTTATGGCAAGGATCCTCCCCGCCTTTCGCATCAGGCTTATCTCTTCTTTCGTTTTTAAAGTCACAAACATTTGCTTATCCTCCAGCTTAGCGCTCAAGAATCTCTACAATGTCTGCAAACACATCCTTCATATCCTTTGTGCCGTCCACCTGCTTTAACACACCCTTTGCACTGTAAAAATCAATAAGGGGCTGTGTCTGGGTGTGATATACATCAAGGCGCTTCTTTACCGTCTCCGGCTTGTCATCATCTCTAAGGATCAGATTAGCGCCACATCTGTCACAGATTCCCTCAACCTTTGTTGGAATGTGCACGATATGATAGGTAGCGCCACATGCAACGCATGCGCGTCTGCCGGACATGCGGTTAATGATATTCTCGTCCGGAACCTCCACATTTATGGCATAATCGATATGGTCATTGATTTCGGTGAGTGCCTTATCCAAAACCTCTGCCTGCGGAATTGATCTGGGGAAACCGTCTAACACATAGCCGTTTTTGCAGTCATCCTGGGCAACTCTGTCTAAGAGGATCTTCACAGTCAGCTCATCCGGTACAAGCTGTCCCTGATCCATGTACTTCTTTGCCTCCATCCCAAGCTCTGTTCCGTCTTTGATATTTGCACGGAAGATATCTCCTGTGGAAATATGGGGGATGGAATATTTATCTGCGATCATCTTGGCCTGTGTGCCCTTTCCGGCACCCGGAGCCCCCAACATAACAATCTTCATAAATCACACGCCCTTTCATTACGTTTCTTTTTACGCAAAAACCCTTGAGATCCTTTATAAGGATCCCAGGGGGATTTGCAGACTTACTAACTATTCAAAAATCCTTTATAATTTCTCACAAGCAGCTGGGACTCAATCTGCTGCATCGTCTCTAAGATAACACCCACAACGATGATGATGGATGTTCCTCCAAATGACAGGGAGCTAATTCCGCTTAAGCCTGAGGCAAGAAGCGGCACTGTACACACGATGGTAAGGCCGATCGCACCGATGAATATCAGGTAATTTAAAATACTGGTTAAATGCTCCGCAGTGGGCTTTCCGGGTCTGATACCGGGAATGGAACCACCCTGCTTTTTTATATTCTCCGCTACTTCATTTGGATTAAAAGTGATCGTGGTATAGAAGTAAGCAAAGCCGATGATCATCGCCACATACAGGATGTATCCAAGGCTTATAAACCATGGATAATCGCTGTCGCCAAATCTGAACCAGCAGCTGGGAGTTAAGAACTCTAAAATATATGTCACGGTCGTACTGCTGATAGTGAAGAACTGACCGATGATGCTTGGCAATGACATAATGGATGAGGCGAAAATAACGGGGATAACTCCCGCGGTGTTCACCTTCAAGGGGATGCTGGAGCTCTGTCCGCCAATCAATCTCCTTCCCACTGTCTTCTTCGCATACATTACCGGAATCTGACGGGTACCATCCTGAAGATAGATTACAAAGATCACCATTGCAAGGATGATTGCCAGTATAATGATGAGATTCAGTATTACTATCGAAACACGATTGCCCGAGATAAATGCGTCACGCAGTGTAACCAGATCACTTGGCACTCCTGAGAGAATATTGACTGTGAGGACGATGGAAATACCGTTACCCACACCTTTCTCTGTGATGCGTTCACCAATCCACATCAGCATGGCTGATCCGGCGGTAAGGACAACAATCGTTATCACATAGTCATACCACTGGGGATTATCACCCAAAAGCCCTTCTCCGCTGAAGCTAAAGCTCATAACCGAAGCCTGTAAAAGAGCCAGACCAACCGTCACATATCTTGTGATTTTTGCGATCTTCTTTCTTCCGTCCTCGCCATCCTTGTGCATTTCCTCCAGCGCCGGAATAGCCAGCGTCATGAGCTGCATGATGATGGATGCTGTAATATAAGGTGAAATGCTAAGTGCAAAAATAGAAAACTCCTCAAACGAGCCTCCAGTTATGGAGTTTAAAAACCCGAAAGCATCGCTGTTGCTACTTAACACGCTCTGAATGGAGGAATTGTCAGTCCCTGGCACAGGTATCTGTGATCCAAGACGAACAATGATAATCATCCACAACGTATAGAACAGCTTTTTTCTCAGCTCCTTCACCTGCAAAGCATTTTGAAGTGTTTTTAACATTAGATCACCTCTGCGCTTCCTCCAAGAGCCTCAATCTTTGCCTTTGCGCTTGCGCTAAAAGCATTGACCTTTACGTTAAGCTTCTTGGTTAATTCTCCGTTACCAAGCACCTTTACGCCATCCTTGGGATTTTTGATGATGCCCTTTTCCAGTAATACCTGTACGGTAACCTCGTCACCATCGTTAAAGCTCTCAAGGGCGCTAACGTTAATCGTCTCAATATCCTTTGTATTGATATTGGTAAAACCTCTCTTAGGAATACGTCTGTACAAAGGCATCTGACCGCCCTCGAAGCCAGGTCTGATGCTGCCTCCGGAACGTGCCTTCTGACCCTTATGTCCCTTACCGGCCGTCTTTCCGTTTCCAGAACCGTGTCCCCGTCCTCTTCTGAAATTATTGCTGTGAACGGAGCCCTTGGCAGGTGTTAAATTCGATAAGTCCATCTTTCGCACCTCCTTTAAATTAGATTTCTTCGACCTTCACTAAATGTCTAACCTTTGCAAGCATACCGCGCATAGCCGCATTGTCCGGGTATTCCTTGGTCTGGTTTAATTTTCTTAGTCCAAGTGCCTCAACCGTAGCCTTGTTCTTCGGAACAGCACCAATTGGCGACTTAACCAATGTAACCTTTAACTTTGCCATGATCTTCTCCTCCTTAAGCCAAGACTTCCTCTACAGACTTGCCGCGAAGCTTTGCAACCTGCTCAGGGGTTTTTAACTGCTGCAAGCCCGCCAGAGTTGCGAGAACAACATTCTGCTTGTTGTTGGAGCCCAGGGACTTAGTACGCACATTCTTTACGCCTGCCAGCTCTAAAACCACACGGGCTGCACCGCCGGCGATGATACCGGTACCACTGGGCGCCTTCTTTAACAGCACGGATGAGCTGCCAAACTTTCCTATGTAGTCATGAGGGATGGAGGAATTCTCATCTAACGGAATCTCGATGAGATTCTTCATAGCGCTTTCCTTGCCCTTGCGGATCGCCTCCGGAATCTCTGTTGCTTTTCCGAGGCCGGCGCCCACATGGCCGTTCTTATCTCCCACGATTACTAGAGCAGTAAATCTCATGGTACGGCCACCTTTTACGGTCTTTGACACACGCTTGATGGCAAATACCTTATCTTCCAGTTCAAACTGGCTCGGATCGATAATTGTTCGCTTCATGTTTCTCCTCCCAACTAGAATACCAGACCAGCTTCTCTTGCTGCGTCTGCTAACGCCTTAATCTTGCCCTGATATATAAATCCGCCTCTGTCAAATACGACCTCGGTGATACCTGCCTCAACGGCCTTCTTTCCGATCACAGTACCAAGGTAAGCTGCTGCTGCCACATCGTTTGTCTTCTCCAACTGAGACTTGACATCTTTCTGAAGAGTAGAGGCTGCAACCAGCGTCTTTCCCTCTGTATCGTCAATAATCTGCGCGTACATATGATTATTGCTTCTAAATACAGCAAGACGAGGTCTTTTTTTCGTACCAACAATGTGTCTGCGAATTCTTCTGTGCTTTTCCTGGCGAACTTCTTTTCTGGATACCTTGTTAACCATTGTCTCTCACTCCTCTCCTTATTTCTTACCGGTCTTTCCAACCTTACGTCTGATGGTTTCATCAGCATACTTGATACCCTTGCCCTTGTAAGGCTCAGGCGGTCTCTTTGTTCTGATCTCCGCAGCGTACTGACCAACCTTTTCCTTGTCAATACCTTTGACGATGATGACATTCTGACCATCCAAAACAGTCTCAATACCATCGGGATCAGTCATCTCAACCGGATGGGAATAACCCAGGGAGAGAACCAGCTTCTTACCCTGCTTAGCGGCTCTGTAACCCACACCGTTTACCTCAAGCTTCTTCTCATAGCCAGTGGTAACTCCAACAACCATGTTGTTGATAAGTGTTCTGGTTAATCCGTGTAGGGACTTCATCTTCTTTAAATCGTTGGGCCTGGTCACAGTGATCACACTGTCCTTCAGGCTAATATTCATCTCCGCAGGAAGTACTCTTTCAAGAGTTCCCTTTGGACCTTTTACCGTCACTTTATTATTTTCTGCGATATCCACAGTCACACCTGCGGGTACAGCGATGGGCATTTTTCCAATTCGTGACATTTGCCATTCCTCCTAAATTATCTATCAACACTCTTTACCAAACGAATGCTAAAACCTCGCCACCTACATGTCTCTTACGAGCTTCCTTATCGGTCATAACGCCCTGATTTGTAGAGATAATGGCGATGCCAAGTCCGCCTAAAACCTTCGGCAGATCCTCGCAGCTTACATAAGCGCGAAGGCCGGGCTTAGAGATTCTCTTGATACCGGAGATAACCTTCTCATTCTTATCTGCACCGTACTTTAAGGTGATGCGGATATCCTTGAAGTTTCCGTTATCAACCAAAACATATTTTGCAATATATCCTTCGTTCACAAGGATGTCTGCGATCGCCAGCTTCATCTTAGAAGCAGGAACATCGACTGTATCATGCTTAGCAGTATTAGCGTTACGAATTCTTGTAAGCATATCTGCAATTGGATCACTCATTCCCATTGTAATGTCCTCCTTCCTCTTACCAGCTTGCCTTCTTAACACCCGGGATCTCTCCCTTATATGCTAACTCGCGGAAACAAATTCTACAAACTCCATACTTTCTCAAGTAAGCATGGGGACGGCCGCAAATTCTGCAGCGGTTGTACTCTCTGGTGGAGAACTTCTGCTTCTTCTGCTGCTTTATCTTCATCGAAGTCTTTGCCATAGAACCTTCCTCCTAATTATTTCTGAAATGGCATGTTGAACAGTCTTAACAGCTCGCGTGCTTCCTCGTCTGTCTTTGCTGTCGTAACAATAATGACATCCATACCTCTGGTCTTGTCAACCTTATCAAACTCGATCTCGGGGAAGATCAGCTGCTCTCTAATACCGAGTGCATAATTACCTCTTCCATCAAAGGAATTTGCGCTAACACCTCTAAAATCACGCACACGGGGTAAGGCCAGATTTACAAGACGATCAAAGAACTCATACATCCGATCGCCTCTCAATGTAACCTTACAACCAATAGCCATGCCTTCTCTTAGCTTAAAGTTTGCCACAGACTTCTTGGCCTTTGTGGAAACCGCTTTCTGACCGGTAATGGTCTCTAATTCCTTCATAGCCGTCTCAAGAGCCTTTGCATTCTCCTTAGCCTCGCCTACACCGCGGTTGACCACGATTTTTTCTAACTTCGGAACCTCCATAATGTTCTTGTATCCGAACTTCTTAATCATGGCAGGCACGACCTCACTTGCATAATAGTCCTTTAATCTGCTGCTCACAGTGCGGACCTCCTTTCAGATATGATTAATTTTTCTTGGGCTTGCTGACAACATCGATAACCTCGCCGGTCTTCTTGTTGATGCGGCTCTTTGTGCCGTCTGCATCAACCCTAAAGCCCACGCGAACTGCCACGCCCTTGTCCAGATACATCACATTGGATGCGTCGATAAATGCTTCCTTTGTCACAATGCCGCCCTGAGGATTTGCGGCGTTGGGCTTTGTGTGTCTGGATACCATGTTGATGCCCTCAACCTTAACCTTTGAGCCATCAACAGCCAGAACCTTTCCGTCTTTATCCTTATCCTTACCAGCGATCACTCTGACGGTATCGCCTACTTTAATCTTCATGGCCATATCGCCACCTCCTATAATACTTCAGGAGCCAGAGAAACAATCTTCATAAACTGCTTCTCTCTAAGCTCTCTGGCAACCGGTCCAAAAATACGGGTTCCTCTGGGTGTGTTATCATCCTTGATAATAACTGCTGCATTTTCATCAAAGCGAATATAAGAACCGTCCTTGCGGCGAGCGCCCTTTACGGTGCGCACAACAACAGCCTTTACAACGTCGCCCTTCTTAACAACGCCTCCCGGTGTTGCATCCTTGACAGAAGCAACGATGACATCACCTATATTCGCATATCTTCTGGTTGAGCCGCCCATAACACGGATGCAGAGAAGCTCCTTAGCACCTGTATTGTCGGCAACCTTCAGTCTGGTTTCCTGCTGAATCATCTCGAATACTCCTTTCAGTAATCATCACTGAATATCTAAAAGCCACATTATTTAGCCTTCTCGATAATCTCCACAAGCCTCCATCTCTTATCCTTGGACAAAGGTCTTGTCTCCATTACTTTAACTGTGTCGCCGATACCACAAGCGTTCTCCTCATCATGAGCCTTTAACTTGTAGGTTCTCTTAACGATCTTTCCGTAAAGAGGATGCTTAACGTTATCTTCAACAGCCACAACGATGGTCTTGTTCATCTTGTCGCTGACTACTTTACCTGTACGAGTCTTTCTCAAATTTCTCTCCACAACAATACCTCCTTCCCCGGATTATGCGTTTGCATGAGCCTTCTCAGTGATAACGGTCTGGATCTTTGCGATGTTTCTGCGAACCTCCTTGATCCTGCTCGTGTTATCCAGCTGATTGGTGGCATGCTGAAATCTCAGGTTGAAAAGCTCTTTCTTAGCAGCTACTAATTCATCATTTAATTCTGCAGCTGATTTTGCTCTTAAATCTTCTACATAATTATTCTTCACTGTTATCACCGCCTTCTAAATCTGCACGAGAAACGATCTTGCACTTTACAGGGAGCTTATGCATAGCAAGGCGAAGAGCCTCCCTTGCCACCTCCTCAGATACGCCTGCAATCTCAAACATTACACGTCCCGGCTTTACTACTGCTACCCAGTACTCAACAGAGCCCTTACCGGAACCCATTCGGGTCTCAGCAGGCTTTGCTGTAATAGGCTTGTCAGGGAAAATCTTTATCCAGACCTTTCCGCCACGCTTGATATAACGTGTCATAGCAACACGGGCTGCCTCGATCTGTCTTGAAGTGATCCAGCAGGGCTCTAGCGCCACAAGGCCGAACTCACCATTAGTAATCTTATTGCCTCTATAGGCCTTACCTGTCATACGTCCGCGAAACTGCTTGCGGTGCTTTACTCTCTTAGGCATTAACATGACTTATTTTCCCTCCTTTGTTTCCTTTGTGGGAAGAACCTCGCCCTTATAAATCCATACCTTCACGCCAACCTTGCCGTAGGTGGTGTCTGCCTCAGCGAAGCCGTAATCGATGTCACCACGCAGCATCTGAAGCGGAATGGTACCCTCGCTGTAGGACTCTGTACGAGCCATATCCGCACCGCCAAGACGACCGGAGCTCATGGTCTTGATACCTAAAGCGCCCGCCTTCATAGCGCGGCTCATGCTGGACTTCATCGCGCGACGGAAGGATACACGGTTTTCAAGCTGCTGTGCGATATTCTCTGCAACCAGCTGCGCATCCTTGTCAGGTCTCTTTACTTCCTTGATGTCAATATATACTCTCTTACCGGTGAGCTTTGTAACCTCGCCTCTTAACTTCTCAATATCCGCGCCGCCCTTTCCGATCACAACACCGGGCTTTGCAGTGTGGATAATGATCCTTAACTTGTCCGCTGCTCTCTCAATTTCGATCCCAGAGATACCGGAATCATAGAGCTTCTTCTTGATAAACTTTCTGATGTTATAGTCCTCGATCAGGTTGTCAGCAAAATTTGACTCCGTATACCATCTGGACTCCCAGTCTTTGATAATTCCGACTCTTAAGCCATGAGGATTAACCTTCTGTCCCATATCTTCCTCCTATTTCTCATCCAGCACGATGGTAATATGGCTGTTTCTCTTTAAAATCCGATAAGCCCGGCCCTGTGCTCTGGGGTGCATTCTCTTCATCGTGGGCGCTGTGTTTGCATAGCACTCAGCAATATAAAGATTATCAACATTCATACCGTTATTATTTTCAGCGTTTGCAATCGCGGACTTTAACAGCTTTAAGATAATACTGGAAGCATATCTCGGATTGTAAGTCAGAATAGCGATTGCCGACTTGACATCCTTGCCTCTTATAGCATCTAATACGAAGCATGCCTTCTGTACAGACACTCTGGCGTAGGAAAGCGTAGCAGACGGCTTCTTTGCAGCGTTTGTCCGCTCATTTCTCTCTCTCTTAATTTGGGATCTATGTCCTTTCGCCATGGATGTTTCCTCCTTTCAACTACTCTGATTATTTACGTGACTTCTTCTCGTCCTTGCCGTGACCTCTATAGGTTCTGGTGGCAACGAACTCTCCCAGCTTGTGCCCAACCATATCCTCTGTGATATAAACCGGGATATGCTTTCGGCCATCATGAACAGCAATTGTATGACCAACCATCTGCGGGAAAATGGTAGAACGGCGGGACCAGGTCTTGATTACAGACTTGTCTCCAGATGCGTTCATCGCGTCGATCTTCTTCAAAAGATGCGCGTCTGCAAACGGTCCTTTTTTCAGTGAACGAGCCATTGATTTAACCTCCTAATTTTCGTGAATTACTTAACTGTTCTTCCATCACGTCTTCTGACGATCAGCTTGTTAGAAGCCTTGTTCTTCTTTCTGGTTCTCAGACCAAGAGCAGGCTTACCCCAAGGAGTGCAGGGACCGGGACGACCGATACCGTTCTTACCCTCTCCACCACCGTGGGGGTGATCGTTAGGGTTCATAACAGCACCACGCACAGTGGGTCTGATGCCCATGTGACGCTTGCGTCCTGCCTTACCATAGTTAATCAATGAATGCTCTCCATTTCCGACAACACCGATTGTTGCCTTGCAGAGCATGGGAACCATTCTCATCTCTCCGGAGGGAAGACGAAGAGTAGCATACTTGCCCTCCTTAGCCATCAGCTGTGCAGAAACTCCCGCAGAGCGGACAAGCTGTGCGCCGGCGCCAGGGTAGAGCTCCACATTATGAACCAGTGTACCGACGGGGATGTTTGCAAGGGGCATGCAGTTGCCAACCTTTGCCTCAGCCGTCTCACCGCTCATAACACTCATCCCAACCTGCAATCCAGCAGGAGCCAGGATATATGACTTTACGCCGTCCGCATATACGATCAGCGCGATGTTTGCTGTTCTGTTGGGATCATACTCGATCGCCACAACCTTTGCAGGAATGCCATCCTTATTTCTTTTAAAATCTATTATTCTATACTTTCTCTTACTGCCACCGCCACGATGTCTAACCGTGATCTTACCCTGATTGTTGCGTCCTGAATGCTTCTTTAAAGAAACGACCAGCGACTTCTCAGGTGTGCTTTTTGTAATCTCGGAAAAATCAGATCCGGTCATATTACGTCTGGAAGGTGTATATGGGCCATACTTTTTAATTCCCATTTTTTACTCCTTTCAACCCCGATGGGTTTCACATTTATTATCTCACTTTGTTGTGAATGATTTGCCCCTTAAAAATGGAGCTTGTCGCTTACAGACCCTCAAAGATCTCGATGTCTGCGCTGTCCTCTGTCAGTGTTACAATGGCCTTCTTTGTCTTTGCGGTCTTTCCAACCACCATACCGCGGCGGCGCTTCTTGCCGTCCTGATTTATGGTGTTTACAGCCGCAACCTTTGTTCCGGAAAACATTTTCTCAACAGCCTCAGCGATCATAATCTTGTTTGCTTCAGGATGAACAAGGAAGGTGTACTTCTTTGACGCCATCTCGTTCATGCTCTTTTCGGTCAAAACCGGCTCGAGGATTACGTCATAATATTTAATATCAGCCATTACGCATATACCTCCTCAATCTTAGCGACCGCAGCCTTGGTTGCAATCACGGTGTCATACTTCAAAATATCATATACATTGATGGTGTTTGTATAGGCTGTCTTTATGTTCTCGACATTCCTTGCAGACCTAGTAACGTTCTCATTCTTATCCTCAAGAACCACCAGGGCCTTATTCACCTTCAGGTTGTTAAGCACAGCAACAAATTTCTTTGTCTTGATCTCATCAAGCTGTAATTCATCAAGCACGATGAACTTGTTCTCAGAAACTCTTGAGGAAAGAGCGGACTTTAATGCGATCCTCTTCTCCTTCTTGTTAAGCTTGATGCTGTAATCTCTCGGAACCGGAGCAAAAACGACTCCACCGCCGGTCCACTGAGGGCTTCTTATTGAACCCTGTCTTGCATGGCCTGTACCCTTTTGCTTCCAGGGCTTTCTTCCGCCACCGGATACCTCAGCACGGGTCTTTGCCTTCTGGGTTCCCTGTCTCTTATTTGCAAGATGAGCTGTAACAGCCATCTTCACCAAATGCTCATTTACTTCTACGCCGAAGATCATGTCGTTAAGCTCCAAATCGCCTACAACCGCGCCTTCCATATTGTAAACAGATACTTTAGACATCTGTATGCCTCCTTTCCTGCAAAGACTTACTTAGAAGCCTTTACTGTGTTTTTCAGTGTTACAAGACACTTCTTAGGTCCCGGAACTGCGCCCTTTACCAAAATCAGGTTCTTGTCCGCGTCAACTTTTACAACCTCAAGGTTCTGGATTGTAACCTTCTTGCGACCAGTCTGTCCGGGCATGTGCTTACCCTTGAACACGCGGCCGGGTGTGGTTGCAGCGCCGTTGGAACCTGCATGGCGATGATACTTGGAACCATGAGCCATAGGTCCCCTGGACAGGCCAAATCTCTTGATCGCACCCTGGAAGCCCTTACCTTTAGAAATAGCGGTTGCATCCACCTTATCTCCTGCCTCAAAGATATCCGCCTTGATCTCATCCTTTACGGAATACTCCCCGGCATTATCTAACTTAAGCTCTCTTACATATCTCTTATAAGATACTCCTGCCTTGTCAAAATGACCCTTTACCGGCTTATTCACAAGCTTCTCTCTCTTGTCAACAAAACCAACCTGCACTGCACTGTAGCCGTCATTTTCAACTGTCTTTACCTGTGTGACAACACATGGACCAGCCTGCAGCACAGTCACCGGAATAAGCAGACCATTCTCACCGAAGATCTGTGTCATTCCGACCTTTGTAGCTAAAATTGCCTTCTTCATTTTTTACCTCCTGTTTCATCTACAGCGGATTACCAAAAAGTGGTAATCATCCTAGACCGGCAAGTTAATTCCCTTGCTGAATAGGCAGATATCTGCCAAGGAAATACTTAACCAAATCAGGATTCTTGCTAATTATTTAAGAAGCGCTCGCTTCCCTATATATAAACACGGCTTATGCGCCATGCTGTTATCCTATTTGTTCTTCATCTTGATGTCAATGTAAACACCTGCGGGCATCTCCAGCTTGGACAAGGACTCCACCGTCTTCTGTCCGGGAGCGATGATGTCGATCAGCCTCTTGTGTGTGCGCTGCTCAAACTGCTCTCTGCTGTCCTTATACTTATGAACCGCTCTGAGGATGGTTACAACCTCCCTCTTTGTGGGAAGCGGAACGGGGCCGCTTACCTGTGCGCCGGTCTTCTTTGCCGCCTCGATGATTTTTGCAGCGGACTGATCTACCAGCTTGTGGTCATATGCCTTCAATGTGATTCTCATTACTTGACTTGCCATAAAAAAAGTCGCCTCCTTCGCACTTTTTGAATAAGTACGACAAGTTGGTGACTGTACACTTACCCGTGCGTGTCGCGATGGTATTCAGCTACCCGCAACATCCACACGTCATTTCTGTCGATGCAGATGATATTTGGTACAGTGACTTGTCGTCAGGTTTCTCGGACTTTCGTCCTCTTGACATTCGCTCCACGGAAAAACCCGTCATATGACGGCAACCTCACGCTTCACAGCTATCATGTCACATATTGCTATGGCCAAAGCCACAGCATCTGACAGTTTACTATGGAATATTTATTTTTTCAACCCTTCACAAATGCAAAAAGTGTATTTTTTTTAGTACATGCGTTTTTTTAAAAGACTTGATTTTCCTCCCATTTACATATACAATTAGTCCCGCCGGAGCGCCATGCTCCAAATATTTTTATTTAAGAAGGAACATTTATGTGGCTCGCAGATCAATGGATGGATTATGAGGTAATTGACACATCTAAAGGGGAAAAGCTTGAGCGCTGGGGGGATTATCTTCTGATACGCCCGGATCCCCAGGTGATATGGAATACAGACCGAAGGGCGAAAGGCTGGAAGAAGCCAAACGCCCACTACCACAGAAGCTCAAAAGGTGGCGGGGAGTGGGAATTTTTTGATCTTCCCAGGCAGTGGCAAATCACCTATCATCCCCTTTCTCTTGTCTTTAACCTAAAGCCCTTTAGCTTTAAGCATACAGGTCTCTTTCCGGAACAGGCCACTAACTGGGACTGGTTTTCTTCTATAATAAAGAAAACTCTCATACAGGAGCCTGAGCGCAAAATAAAGGTGTTAAACCTCTTTGCCTACACCGGGGGTGCTACCCTGGCAGCTGCAAGATCTGGCGCACATGTCACCCATGTGGATGCCTCCAAGGGAATGGTAGGCTGGGCAAAGGAAAACGCCGCCAGCAGCGGTCTTTCAGACGCGCCAATACGCTGGCTGGTGGATGACTGTCAGAAATTTGTTGACCGCGAGATACGGCGAGGAAATCACTACGACGCCATCATCATGGATCCCCCATCCTATGGCAGGGGGCCGGGCGGAGAGATCTGGAAGATTGAGGATGCGATTCATCCTCTGATCAAATCCTGCTCCCATCTTTTAAGCGATAAACCTTTGTTTTTCCTTATTAACTCCTACACCACCGGACTTGCTCCCACGGTTTTAAAAAATCTCCTGACGCTTGAAATTGAAAGCAAAAAAGGCGGCACTACTCATGCCGCCGAGGTTGGATTACCGGTGAAAAACTCCCATCTGGTGCTTCCCTGTGGCTGCTCTGGCAGATGGGTCTGTGGGGATTTTTAGGCTACATCTTTGCAATAATTTCCCTCACCTCTTCCTCTGAGATAGGCGCCGCAAAGCAGTCCTTTCCAAACTGCACCACATGCCCGATACCACGCTGCAAAACAAAGCGCAGCTTTCCATCACGAACTTTTTTGTCTGTATAAAGCTTCCTTACCAACATATCCCTGTCAATATAGTCGGGGATTACGGTGGGAAGCTTTGCTGCGTTTAAGAGGTTACTCACACGCCACACTTCATCCTCTCTCATATAACCAAACTCACACGAAAGTTTTGCCGCGGCAACTAAACCGATAGCTACCGCCTCCCCGTGAAGAAGCTTATAGTCGCTCACCGTCTCGATGGCCCGTCCTACTGTATGTCCCAGGTTAAGTATCTCTCTCAGTCCGCTCTCCCGCTCGTCCTTCATAACCACCTGATATTTCACCCTGCAGTTTGCCTCGGTGATATATGAGCATGCCTCTGGCTTTACAGAGAGAATATCTTCCATATGCTCCTCCAAAAAGCAAAACAACGCCTCATCTCCCAGGCAGGCATGCTTAATGGTCTCAGCCAGTCCGCTTGAAAGCTCTCTTTGCGAAAGCGTTTTCCATGTGGCTATATCCAGATAGACCTTTTTAGGCTGGTTAAACATTCCGATTAGATTTGTCGCAAGCGGCGTGTCCACGGCGGTTTTTCCCCCGATGGAAGCATCTGCTGCGGCAAGCAGGGTGGTGGCGTAATTGATAAACGGCACCCCTCTCCCAAAGGTTCCCGCCACAAAACCCGCCAGATCCGTGACCACGCCCCCACCAAGGGCGATCACGCAGCAGTCACGGCGAAATCCCGCGGCAAGCATCTCATCCTCCACCTTGGCCTTAACCTCTCTGGTCTTACTCTTTTCACCCTCGGGAAAAGAAAAAAGCTTTGCCATAAAGCCAGCGTCTTTTAGCTTTTTCATAAGCTTATCCGCATAAAGCTCCTTTACTTTGCCATCAGTTATCAGGGCAAATCTGTAAATATCCCCCACGAGACCCGCCTTTAAATCATCTATCAGTCCATCCATCAGCTCATAGCCAATCTCAATAGCATAGCTGTCGTCTACGACCTTTTTTAACTCCACCTGAAAAATGCTCATTTTGCTTCTCCCCCTTTTAATAATACCGCCTCTATACAGCTATCCGTTACTTTTCTGCTCCAGCCATCATATCAGAAGCCATCGCGAGAAGCGTCTTTTTATCATTTTTTTGCGGCTCCTCTATCACCTCATTAAGTAGCGCCTCTAGGATCTGTCCGATCTGCGCTCCGCTTGGAATCCCAAGCCTTATCAGATCATCCCCCTTAAGCGCCAGTTCCTTTAGGCTTGTGCAGTCCCCGTTTTTTAAGCACTCCTGATACAGCTCCCAGATACGGTCAATATTTGACATCTGCTTTTTCGCGTAGGCGCTCTTTGCGCACATATCCGCTCTCATAAGCGTGACAAGCTGGGGAAATAGTTCTTTTCCCACCTTACCCAAAAGCTTTCGAATGCCGCATGCATCGATAGAGATCTGTGCGTCATGGTATTTTACCAAAGTGCAGACCTTTTTGATGGTGTCATTGTCAAACCTAAGCGTTCGCAAAATCTCCCTGGCCCGCTTCTCGCTCACAGCCTCATGTCCGTAAAAATGATCTATGCCCGTCTCATCCGTGGTCTTTGCGTAAAGCTTTCCGACATCATGAAGGAGGGCGGCAAGGCGCACCACCGGATCATTTGGCGTATGCTCCATAACCTTTAATGTGTGCATTCCCACCGTGTAGCAGTGATATTTTGTATTCTGCTCACAGCTCATTAAGCGGTCAAATTCCGGAAAAAACTGCGACGTAAGCCCCAGCTCATAAAGCTCTAAAAAATACTCCGGATGGTCCGATGTAAGGATTTTCATCATCTCCTCACGAATACGTTCACTACTTACACGGCTAAGTGTTGGCGCAAGCTTTTTAACCGCATCCCTTGTGGCCACGTCCATCCCAAACTGCAGCTGAGCCATGAATCGCACCGCCCTCATCATGCGAAGGGAATCCTCCTCAAACCTCTCACGGGCATTTCCCACGCAGCGAATTACCCTGTCATTTAAATCCTTTCTACCGCCAAACAGATCCACAAGTCCCCTGTCAGGGTGGTATGCCATGGCGTTTATGGTAAAGTCCCTGCGCCTAAGATCCTCTGATAGCAGTGATGTAAAGGAAACTTCTGATGGATGCCTCCCGTCAAGATAGGCTCCGTCCACGCGATATGTCGTCACCTCATAGGTGCGCCCGTCCATAAGAACCGAGACGGTCCCGTGCTTTAGTCCGGTGTCTATAGTGCGGTAAAAGAGTGCCTTAACCTCCTCCGGTCTGGCAGACGTTGTGATATCCCAGTCGTGGGGATTTAGCATGAGCAAAGAATCCCTCACACAGCCGCCGACAATATATGCCTCATATCCAGCTTTTTCCAGGGTTTTTATAATCCCCTCCACCTTAGCGGGAATATTAATTTTTATCGTCTCTTCCATCGCATTTCACACTCCAATCTGGATTCTCCAGATTTCAATTCATTCTCAAGTATTTCCCATCATTTGCATTTCCCCCGCCCTGGACATGATAACCGCGATACAGTTTACCGCCGTCCAGATATTTAAAAGGCAGGATGTATATAAAAGCGCCCTGTCAGTGTCCTTCTCCCTTCTAAAGGTTTTTCCTCTAACCACCACCAGCGCCAGCGGCAGCAGTGGCAAAAAATACCGCCCCTGTATGCCCTGTATCACAGAATACCCCTCTGGCGTGTATGCGAGCATCATGGCAAAAACTGTCACGCAGATGGTGACCGCCAGTATGCCGACCGCCAGCATGCGCTGGGAGCCCCTCCAGTAGACGGGCTCAGAGGCGGGCCTTGCCACCGCAAACACCATCAGTCCTGTAAACAGAAAGACTACCATCTCAGGCATTGTGATCTCAAGCCATCCAAGGCTGTAACCGATCAGCTGTCTGTACCAGAAGCCTGACTGGCTGGTGATTGAGTGAAAAAAGACTTTGATCGTGTCCAGCGGATGTGCAAGTACCCAGGAGATGGTATAGCTTTCTGCCTCCGCGTAATTTAGATATGTGTTGGTCTCCTGCACATATTCCGTCAGCTTTCCAAGCTGCACTAAAAGATAAACACCCACAATAACCGCCGCAAAACCAAATGCGGACAAGATATATTTTTTTGTATTCCCAAACTTCTCCTTTGGTATGAGAAGCATGAGAAATGCCAGAAAGATGTAAACCAGCTTTGTAGGCCCCAAAAGCGCCATTAGCCCTGTCACAAGCGCCAAATCTCCTAGCGATACCCGCGGCTTCACAAACGCCAAGTGCAGGACATATGCAATATACAAAAAGGCTATTCCAAGGATAAAGGCATCATATGACATGGATGAGACCTGCTCTAGGTTCATCGGCAAAAGCGCAGCAAGGCCCAAAAGCTCCTTTCCAAAGGGCATGACCTTAAGTGCTGCTCCCAAACATACCATGAAGAAGAGGAAATTAAATAAGCGCCCCATCATCATTAGTGGGATCTGGCGCAGATTCAAAAGTCTGGCAAGGGTAATACCCACCGTCTGAGGAAGATATGCCACCCAGAGGTTGTTCTGCGCTACTTCTTCCGTAAAAAGCACAGTCTCATCGTCCACTTCCCCCGTCCAGGCATTTAAAAGCCTATAGTAGTCATCATGTCCGGGAAGGTCGTTTAATAGTAAGTTTGCGTCCTCCGCTCTCATGTAGACATAGCCCTCCTCCGTTGCGGCAACCTTTCCCATCATCTGGTTTGAGAGCTTATATGCTGTCAGGTAGTGTCTGATCTCATCCGGCGCGGACATCGGAGGGAGCACGAACATATAGACCATGCCAAAAAAGCCAACCGCCAGCAAAAACGCGCGCGTTACAGAAAGCTTTTTTATGATCGGCCTTAAAAATAAATGGATTGCCAGAAGGAGCATGAATAAAAAAAACAGTCCCACAAGCAAGAGGAATGCCTTCCATATGCGGTGATACTCAGGCACAGCCGCGGTCACAGGGTGAATGTAAAATGCCGAGTAGATATATGCGATAAACAGCACCGCCAAAAGCAGCAAAGCAGCGATCAAAAAGCCCTTATGTCCACCGGCAAACTCTTTCACAGCCCGAAAAAAATTTCTTATTTTATTAGATACTGTTTCCTTGATTTCCTTTTGTTCCATATTCCCCTCAAAAAAGGCAGGGCAAAAGCTGCCCCGCCCTCATACTTTAATAATCCCAGCTAAGCCGATGCAGGTTTCCCAATAACTGCATATTGGAAAAATGATTCTGGCGAAGCGCCTCATATAATACGATCGCCACAGAATTAGACAAGTTTAATGACCTGATATCCTGAGTCATCGGAATGCGGATGGCCGTATCCTTATGCTGTACTAAAATTTCTTCCGGAATCCCCGCACTCTCCTTGCCAAACATAATGTAGCAGTCAGGCTCGTAAGTAACCTCGCAGTAATTTTTCCTCGCCTTTGTGGTCGCCATGTAAATCCTTGCCCCGGGGTTCTTTTCTAAAAAGTCCTCATAGCTCTTATAAATCCGCACATCCAGCTTATCCCAATAGTCCAGACCAGCTCGCTTTAGCATCTTGTCATTAATCTGAAAGCCCAAAGGCTCTATAAGATGCAGGGTGGTATCTGTCGCCACACAGGTTCTGCCTATGTTCCCGGTATTTGCAGGCACCTCGGGCTCTAGCAGTACGATGTTCACCTGCGGTTATTCACCCGCGCTTCCTGGCATATGGCGCTTTACAAACTGTTCAATGCGATCAAGCGCCACTTTAAGCTCATTTAATGAATACGCATAGGATATTCTAAGGAATCCTTCACCGCAGTCTCCAAAAGCGGTACCGGGAACGACCGCTACCTTTTCCTCCTGTAAGAGTTTGTTTGCAAACTCCTCAGAGCTCATGCCAAGCCGCTTGATGCCGGGAAAGACGTAAAAAGCGCCAAATGGCTCAAAGCAGTCAAGTCCCATATCTCTTAAGCGCTTAACAACATATCGCCTTCTCTGGTTGTAGGACTCTCTCATACGCGCCACATCCGCATCACCGTCCCTAAGCGCATCCACAGCTGCGTACTGGCTGGTGGTGGGAGCGCACATGATGGCATACTGATGGATTTTTAGCATCTGCTCTATGATGATATCAGGTCCACAGGCATATCCCAGCCTCCAGCCTGTCATCGCGTAGGCCTTTGAAAACCCGTTTATCAGCACGGTCCTCTCCCACATTCCGGGCAAAGACGCAATCGAGACGTGATCCTCCCCGTGAAATGTAAGCTCCGAATAGATTTCATCTGAGATCACAAAGATGTCCTTTTCTATGATCACCTTTGCAATCTCCTCTAAATCTTCCTTTGTCATAATAGCACCAGTCGGATTATTAGGAAAAGGCAGGATTAACACCTTGGTCTTATCAGTTATCGCATCCAAAAGCTCTTTTTTCGTAAGGCGAAACTGGTTTTCTTCCTTTAGATCGATAATCACCGGCTCTCCGTCCGCAAGCTGCGTGCAGGGCAGATAAGAGACATAGCTTGGCTGAGGGATTAAAACCTCATCCCCGGGATTTAACATAGCCCGAAGCGCTATGTCGATTGCCTCGCTGCCACCCACTGTCACCAGTATCTCCTTGTTGTAATCATACTCAAGGCCGCAGCGGCGCTTTAAATAGCGGGCGATCTCAATCTTTAACTCCTTAAGCCCGGCGTTTGAGGTGTAAAATGTTCTTCCCTTTTCCAGAGAATAAATTCCCTCCTCCCTGATATGCCAGGGAGTATCAAAATCCGGTTCTCCCACTCCAAGGGAGATAGCGTCTTTCATCTCGCTTACAATATCAAAAAATTTTCTTATCCCTGAGGGCTTAATGTCAAGTATTTTATCGGACAATGGATTTCTCATGGCGTGATTAACATCCTTTCATCAGAAGTTTCAGCAACTAAGATGGTTCCGTGATCCTTGTATTTTTTCAGGACAAAATGGGTTGCGGTGCTCTGAACCTCGTCCATGGGGGCAAGCTTGTCGGAGACAAACTGCGCCACACCCCTCATGGTCTTGCCCTCGATGATAACAGTAAAATCAAAGGAGCCACTCATAAGATATACCGCGTTCACCTCGTCGAATTTATAGATGCGCTCAGCTATCTTATCAAAGCCCATTCCCCTTTGAGGAGTCACCTTCACCTCGATGAGAGCGGTCACCTTCTCCTCATTTGTCGCGTCCCAGTTGATCAGGGTATGGTAGCCGCATATCACATTCTCACGTTCCATATCTCCGATGCAATTTGCAACCGCAATCTCGTCCTCTCCCAAAAGGATCGCGAGATCATGGACGCTGATACGCCCGTTTTTCTCAAGAACATTCAATATTTTTTCTCTCATCACAGTCTCCAATCCGCCATCATTTATGACAGCCTGTTTTATATCTTCGGGTCAGCTATGAGTAAACTCATATGAGCCTCGCGTGCTGCCCCGGTATCATACATAGTTATATATGGGGTCCTGCTTGGGACGAGAGACGCTGCTGATCTCATCATCCTTTTTTATATTCCCATCAGGTCCTTTTGTCAGGATGCCAATCTGACAAGCAGGAATGCCTTTTTGCCCAAGAAATGAAAGCACCGGCTCCGGCTCCCTTACGGCAAGAAGCGCCGCGCCGTCTGCTGCTAGGTGGTATGGGTTTATCTCTAAAAACTCACAGATTTCCACCATCTCCTGCTCTATGTGTGCGGCTCGAAGACCCACCTCAAAGCCCACATTCCAGACGGACTTTAAATTCCAAAGAGCTGACATCAAACCAGCCTCGGCCAGTGGCAGGATAAACACATCACCCGTCAGCTCCTCTACGCCCTTTGGCAGTCCAAAGCCGGAGAGCTTACTTTTAGCCTCCTTAATAAAAGAAACAGAAAATCTCTCTGAAAGGCTTTGCTCCCTGAGCTCTAAGAGTAAAGCCGCCCCCGCGCTTGCGACACTGCCCACTAAGATGAGCGCATCCTCAGGCATTGGCCCCACTCTCTTTTTTTTAACCTTTCCCATAGCGCAAAGGCTATAGCAGGAAAGGGCTACCGCGTCCGTCACCTCCGCGCTTTCTAAGAGCAGGGTCATCCCACTGGCGCTGCACAGTTCATCTAAAACGGCAAGTGCAGCCTTAAACTCCTGCTCTTTAATACCCACCGGAAGGTGGACATTTACCATAAGTACAGCTGGCAACACCCCTGCCGCAACCAGTCCATTGACGCAGCGAAAAAAAGCCAGCCTGATAAAGGAAGGGCTTACGGCGGTAATGGAAGCACTACACATCCCCATGCGTTCCTCGCCGTCATTAATGTAACTTACGCCGCCCGAAGCGCCCGCTCGTTCTATCCCTCCTGCGGGGCGAGTCAGAGACTTTTGGCATCGCACATATGTGTTATATGGTAGCATACCTTTGTTCATCTTACTGCCCCCTTTAGACTACACTTTATAAAAACATCATCACTATACTGGCGATGGTGGTCGCCGCCATGGCCAACACCAAAACAATCGCCACTACAGAAACGACAGCTCTCTTTTTTTTGCGTTTCCCACTCATATTGTTTCCTTTCTGATATCCATCAAAGAATTATGCCTCATTATACTGGATT
>CAZYLH010000014.1:0-16409 GCA_964648695.1 uncultured Lachnospiraceae bacterium
ACCTTGCCAGTTTCAAAATGTCTAAACCCACATAAGCTTTCTCATAAGGGACTTTTGAACCCGACATAACTTTAACAAAAAAAGAAGAACCCTAGGTTTTTCTCCATGGTCCTTCTTAATTTTAGGCTATGCTTTTTTCACAGCCTCTTATTTTGCACCTTCCATAACCGTCTTGCGACAGACCAGCTCTCCATAGACGATACTGGTCCCTCTGCGATATTTCCTGTTTTTCACCCGCTGCTCCACGATATGAATGCACTGGCGGATCATCTCATCAGTTCTTACCCGATATGTGGTAAGCTCCACTCCCTCCGGCACCTGCTCCGCATAGTCGTCATATCCCACAACCGCCACATCCTGCGGAACGGCATATCCTTTTTTCCTTAGGGTATCTATCAGTCGGTAGGCCGTGACATCACAGTTACATATAAATGCCTCCGGCATATCCTCCGGCAATTTCAGCTCTATAAAATCCCCTCTCTCCTCCTTGTCCAAAATGGTCCAGCTCGGATCCACGTAGAGATCATTTGCAATCATATATTTAAGATAGCCCATATAGCGGTCTAAAATATTCCTGGTATTCTTGCAGTTGCCGACAAAGCCGATTTTTTCATAACCGTTTCTGACCAGACACCTGGCAAGCAGATACCCTCCGTTTACATTGTCGCCCACCACGCAGTCAACATCATAATCCTCGTTCTCAAAGTCAAAGAAGATGATGCCAAGCCCCGTCTGCATCAGCTTATCAAGGAAGGAATTTTTCAGCTCGCCGATAACAATAACCTGCTCTATAAGCTCCATCCTCACCACATTTGGAAGGTTGCCCGCATCCTCATCCTCACGGCGGACTATCTCTAGGATCCCGATATATCCCCTTGCGGAAAGCTCCATAATAAGGTTCTGATAAATTTTCAGGTAAAATGAGTTGTCCGCTATAAACCACTCCGCCACGATGATGGCGATATTCTGGCTTGCGATCTCCCGCTTTTTAGTATCATCCTTTAGGACATATCCCATGCTTCTTGCGGTATCGATAATGCGCTCCCTAAGCGCCTCGCTGACGCCGTCCTTGCCCGCAAGCGCCTTTGAGACAGAAACAACGCTTACGTTCATCTCCTGAGCCACGTCCTTCATGGTAACACGTTTTCTCTGCATACCCACATCCCCCATCGGCCTATGCGCATTCTCTCGCTATGGTGCATTTTTTATGCAAAAATACTACCACAAATGATAAAATAATTCAATGTGTTTACCTTAATTTAGCTAAGCTCTTCTTCTAAGCCTCATTCCTTAACGAAAGGTTTTCTTAAGCTTCATATCAGATTCACCTTCATAGCCAGCCCCATAAGGCAAAAAAATAAGGCTGAAAATCTTACGAAACTGATTTTAAGTTTCGCAAAAATTTCAACCTGTCACTTTTCTAAACATATAAATGTTTCACGTCAAATACCCGTAAATCTTATGTGATGTAAAGAATTTGTTGAGCTTCTCAAGGCATATGACAAGCACACGGCGCTCCTCCTCAGTCAAATCCTCTATCGCAGCGCGGATCATCTCCATGTGGAATTTCATGTGATGCTTAAACGCCTGCTTTCCTTTCTGTGTAAGCGTCACCAGCACCACGCGCTTATCCTGCGTGCTTCTGCTTTTCTTGATATAGTCTTTTTTCTCAAGATTATTCATATTCACCGTCAGCGTTCCCACCGTCACCATCAGCTGTTTGGCAATGGTGCTCATACTCCTTGGCTCTCCAATACCGATGGCGTTTATGATATGCATATCGTTATTTGTGATGTCGCTGTACTCCTCGGTTATGATCGCCTTTCCCTCCGCTGCCATCACCTTGTTAAACAGACTTACCAACAACTCATTTAGAACATGTTCTCTAGCATCGCTTTCATTCATCTGCCACTTCACCTCTTACCAAACCATCACGCAGGCTCCGTAGGTAAGGCCCGCGCCAAATCCGGATAAAACCACCTTCTGTCCGGACTCTAACTTGCCATCACGGTTTAGCTCATCTAAAAGCAACGGTATAGCCGCGGATGAAGTGTTTCCAAGCCTGGTCAGATTTACAGGGAAATGCTCCATATCAAGCTTTAAATTCTTTGCGATGGACTCTAAAATCCGGACATTTGCCTGGTGCATCACATAAAGGTCTATATCCTGCGGGGTAAGTCCTGCCATATCAAGCGCCTGACTGATGCACGCGGGAACCTGCCTGGTGGCAAACTTATACACCTCTCTGCCATCCATGTGGACATAGATATCATCCTTATCCCCGACGCGTCCGGTATGGCAGTAAAGCGCCATTCCCTTCGCCCCGTCACTTCTCTGGGCCATACTTATTATGCCGTCATCATCATTTGGCGTCCCTTCCACATAGACAGCTCCGGCGCCATCGCCAAAGAGCACGCATGTGGAACGGTCTGTCCAGTCAATAATCCTTGAGAGCACTTCGCTTCCGACCACCAGTGCGTTTTTATAAAACCCCGTCTGTATATAGGTGCGAGCTGTCTGTAGAGCAAACAGAAAGCCGGAGCATGCCGCATTTAAGTCAAATGCCACCGCCTTATCAGCGCCGATAATACTCTGCACCTGGCATGCACAGCAGGGAAGAAGCATTTCAGCCGAGCATGTAGCCACAATTATCATGTCCACATCCTTTGCCTCTTTCCCAGCGCTTTCTAAGGCGCGCTCACACGCCTTTGCTGCCAGAGTCGCCGTGGTCTCAGCAGCATCCCCCGCAATGCGGCGCTCACTAATGCCTGTTCTCTCACGGATCCACTCATCGCTGGTATCCATTCTCTTTTCCAGGTCGAAGTTTGTCACCACCTGCTTAGGCAGTGCGCTTCCGGTTCCCAGTATCTTAATTGATTTCATCAATATTCCTCCACTTTTTCGGCAGCCCACCGCCGCCTTTTGCAGGAAAATCTGTTCTAAAAAGCTCTAAAGCGGTTATATCTGCGCTCTGCGATCTCCTCGCCGCTCATGCCCTCGTACTTTTCAAGGAATCCCCTGATCTTTTCCTTCAGGTATGTGCCGATGGCTTCCTCTGTGTCCTTACCCGCTCCGCCAAACTCCGGAATGATCTGCTCTATCACCCCAAGGTTCTTTAAATCCTGGGCGGTGATCTTCATCACCTCGCTGGCCTCCTTTGCCCTTGTGGAATCCTTCCACAGGATTGAGGCAAAGCCTTCAGGCGAGAGAATGGAGTAGGTGGCATTTTCTAACATCCAGACCTCGTTTCCTACAGCGGTGGCCAAAGCTCCGCCGCTTCCGCCCTCGCCTATCAGAATGCAGAGCACCGGCACCTTTAGGGCTGACATCTCTAGGAGATTTCTGGCGATTGCCTCTCCCTGTCCGCGCTCCTCCGCCTCGATGCCGCAAAAAGCGCCCGAGGTGTTTACAAAGCTAATAATTGGACGGTTAAACTTTTCCGCCTGCTTCATCAGGCGCAGGGCTTTTCTATACCCTTCCGGCATTGGCATGCCAAAATTTCGCTCCTGGCACTCCTTTAAGGTCTTTCCCCTCACATCGGCGATGATGGTAACGGGCTGTCCATCAAGGAAAGCAAGGCCTCCTACTATCGCCGCATCATCTGCATAATACCTGTCACCGTGAGCCTCAACAAAATAATCGAAGATATATTTCATATAGTCAAGCGCGGAGGATCTCTCTACCTGTCTTACGCCCTTCACCTTATCCCATGCGGTAAGGGGTGCCTCCTGTGGCACCTCACCACTTAAAATTTCTCCTAGCTCCACATGCTCATCCTCTGTAAGAAAATCGGACCAGGTATTTTTCCCTCCGCACTGATGCGTCTTTATGAGGAAAAGCAGTGTCTTCTTTAAATCCTTTCGCTCCACTATGCCGTCCACAAAGCCATGATCCAGCAAAAACTCCGCCGTCTGAAAGCCCTCCGGGAGCTCCTGACCAATGGTCTGCTTGATAACCCTCGGTCCCGCAAATCCGATAAGAGCTCCGGGCTCTGCGATGATCACATCTCCAAGCATCGCATAGCTTGCGGTCACGCCCCCGGTGGTGGGATCCGTTAGGATGGAGCAGTACAAAAGACCCGCCTCCCCGTGCCTTTTTATGGCCGCGGCAGTCTTTGCCATCTGCATCAGTGAGATGATTCCCTCCTGCATTCTGGCTCCGCCTGAGCAGCAGAATATAAACACCGGCAGACGCTCTTTAGTGGCGCGCTCTATAGCAGCTGTCACCTTCTCGCCAAGGACATGTCCCATGCTCGCCATCATAAATCTGGCATCGCACACGCCAATAAGTGCATCCTCGCCGTAAATTTTACATTTCCCGATGGTGATTCCCTCATTTAACCCAGTCTTTTCCTGAGCCGCTAGGAGTTTTTCCTCATACCCCTCATAACTAAGGGGATTGCTTATTGGCATATCGGAAAACCACTCTGTAAATGTGCCGGGATCCGCCACCATTTTTATGCGGTTCTTAGTCTTTACGCGAAAATATCCCTCGCACTCGTAGCAGATATATTTTCTCTTGACAACCTGCTCCTTATCCACCATCTTGCCGCATTTAGGGCACTTAACCAGCGCTCTCTCTGCGGGCTTATCGGACTTTTTCTCATTCACATCCTGCACATCACTGTCTGTGAATTTGATCTTTTCTGCCAGAATACTGTATAGTCCGGAGGGAAAATGTCTTTTCACTCCCATCTTCCATTTTCTGTTCACTTCCATAAAACTCCCTTATTCACCTATTGCAAAGGTCAGCTCCGCTTTGGCTACAAGCTTGCCGTCAACATACGCGCTAGCCTCCCCCACACCGATGGGCCCCTTAACCTTTCCGATCTTGGTCTCCAGCATTAACACATCTCCGGGATGGACTTTCTTCTTAAATCTTGCCTTGTCGATTCCCACAAAATAAGCGGTCTTTCCCTGCCACTGCGGCAGACCAAGAAGCGCCACAGCGCCCACCTGTGCCATTGCCTCGATGATGAGCACTCCCGGCATAACTGGATTTCCCGGAAAATGTCCCGCAAAATACGGCTCGTTAAAGCTGACACATTTTTTTCCAAGAGCCCTGATTCCCGGCTCTAGCTCCTCGATAGTATCTATAAGAAGAAACGGGGAGCGATGTGGAATAATTTCCATAATTTCCTTTGTGGTATATACTGCCATGATATTCTACTCCATATATCTCTTTATGAGGATGCTTGCGTTGTGTCCGCCAAATCCGAGTGAATTTGACAAAGCATAGTTAATCTCCTCGTTATAGGGCTGCTTACAGTAATTTAAATCAAGCTCTTCATCGGACTCGCTAAGACCCACCGTCCTATGTATAAAGCCCTCCTCTATTTCCTTCACGCAGGTGATAAACTCCACCGCTCCTGCCGCACCTAAGAGGTGACCTATCATGGATTTTGTGGAATTTATCTTTATATCATACGCATGCTCGCCAAACGTCTGCTTTATCGCTCTGGTCTCAAAGAGATCATTGTGATGTGTGCTGGTGCCGTGAGCATTGATATAAGTGATATCATCAGTAGAAATGCCAGCGTCATTAACTGCATATAGCATAGCCTTCGCAGCGCCTGACCCGTCCTCTAAAGGTGATGTGATGTGATATGCATCGGACGTGCAGCCATAACCCACTACCTCAGCTAAGATCTTCGCCCCCCTCTTTTTTGCGTGCTCAAGCTCCTCTAAAACTACAACTCCAGCGCCCTCTCCCATCACAAAGCCGCTTCTGTCCTTGTCAAAGGGAATGGAAGCCCTCTTGGGGTCTTCGCTGCTTGTCAGCGCTGTAAGGCCGATAAATCCCGCAACGGCGATGGGCGTAATCGCAGCCTCCGTTCCGCCTGCGAGCATCACCTCAGCGTCCCCATACTGGATGGAGCGAAAAGCCTCTCCGATGGAATTTGTGCCAGTAGCGCACGCTGTCACGACATTTAAGCTCTTGCCCTTTAAGCCATATATAATGCTCACATTTCCAGCCGCCATGTTTGAGATCATCAGCGGAACCAAAAGTGGAGCAATCCTGTTTGGCCCTTTTTCTAAAAGTCTCGTGTGCTCTTTTTCTGTAACCTGTAGGCTTCCAATGCCGCATCCTATGGCACATCCTACTCTGAAAGGATCTTCCTTTTCCATATCAAGGGCTGCATCCTCCATAGCCTCTCCTGCGGCAGCCACAGCAAACTGGGTAAATCTCTCCATCCTCCTGATAGATTTTTTATCCATATACTGAGCCGGGTCAAAGTCCTTAACCTCTCCAGCCAGCTTACACTTATACTCCGAAGCGTCAAACGCCGTGATGGGGGCAAATCCCACCTTCTCTTCCTTTACGCTTCGCCAGTATTTATCCACACCGATGCCGATGGGCGTCACCGCACCCATACCGGTCACAACAACTCTTCTCATATAGCCATTCCTCCGTCCACGCAGATCACCTGCCCGGTAATGTATGCAGCGGCGTCACCGGCAAGAAACGTAACTAGTTCTGCCACGTCCAAAGGACTACCCATATGCCCCATGGGAATCATCTTCACTGCGCCTTCCTTTACGCTATCAGGCATAGAAGCCGTCATATCCGTGTTTATAAAGCCGGGAGCCACGGCGTTTACGCATATCCCCCTGCTTGCAAGCTCTCTGGCAACGCTCTTTGTAAGACCAATAAGGCCTGCCTTAGAAGCTGAATAATTGGCCTGTCCGGCATTTCCCATAACGCCGCTGACAGAGGAGATATTGATGATGCGTCCGCTTTTCTGCTTTAAAAAGCTTCTTGAAAAATGGCGGATCGTGTTAAATGCGCCCTTTAGGTTGGTATCAAGCACCGCATCATAATCCGCCTCGCTCATTCTCATAAGAATGCCGTCTCTGGTGATACCTGCGTTATTTACCAGGATATCAAGCCGCCCATACTTATCAAGCACCGTCTTTGCCATAGCAGCGCACGCCTCAAAATCCGACACATCACACTGGATGGCCAGTGCCTCACCTCCACCAGCTTTTATCTGTGCTACTACTTCCTCCGCCTTTTCCTTAGAACCGGCGTAATTGACGATTACAACGGCTCCCTCTGCCGCCAGCTTAAGCGCGATGGCTCTGCCAATCCCCTTTGAGGCGCCGGTTATAAGCGCAATCTTTCCCGTCAGCATAAACCGACCTCCTCCATCACCTTATTCATATCCTCAACTGTCTCTATATTAAGCATCTTTACATTCTTATCAATCTTTTTCATAAAGCCCGCCAGAGTTTTTCCAGGGCCGATCTCTATAAAGGTATCAACTCCGTCCTTTATCATTCGCCTAATGCTCTGCTCCCACATAACGGAGCTTGAAACCTGATCTGCTAAAATCTGCTTTATCTGGCTAGCGTCTGTCACATAGTCTGCTTTTGTGTTACATACATAAGGAATGCTTGGCGCATTTATTGATACTCCCGCAAGCTCTGCGGCAAGCTTTTCTCCTGCTCCCTTTAATAAAGGAGAGTGGAAAGGCCCGCTTACCCTTAGCGGAATGCAGCGCCTTGCTCCCTCGGACGCCATGCTCTCTGCCGCCTTATCCACCGCTTCCTTTTCGCCGCTTATGACAATCTGTCCCGGACAGTTGTAGTTGGCGATGGTGACTATCCCTTCCGTCTCCTCACAGATCTGGGCGATTTTATCCGCATCCATTCCAAGGACGGCCGTCATACCGCCCCCTACCGGATATGCCTCCTGCATAAAGATACCTCTCTGGCGGATTAAGTGGAAAAGATCAGATAACTCCATCACATCCGCTGCTGCAAGCGCACAGTACTCTCCAAGGCTTAATCCCGCACAGACATCTGCCCTAATGCCCTTTTCCATGGCAACCTTTAAGATAGCCACCTCCGTGGCCAGCATTGCGATCTGTGTGTACTCCGTGATGTTTAACTGCTCATTATGCCCAAAGCAAAGAGCCTCCACATCAAGGCCCGAAGCCTCTGACGCCATCTTGTATACCTCCCTTGCGAGAGGATACATATCATAAAAATCCTTTCCCATGCCGGGATACTGGGCTCCCTGTCCGGGGAACAAAAATGCCACCTTAGCCATTATTACCTCTTTTCACTTAAGCAGCTTCTCTGCCTGGTTTACTATTTCCTCAATAATCTCCTTACAGGACATTTCCTCTTTGACAAGTCCCGCAATCTGACCTGCCATAAGTGTGCCGTTTGACACATCGCCGTCTATAACGGCCTTTCTCAAAGAGCCAAGCGTAAGCTGCTCAAGCTCCATAAAATCAGCGCCCTCCTTTTCAAGGCGCAGATACTCCTTAGACATCTTGTTTCTCAGACAACGCACCGGATGACCCGTGCTCATGCCCGTGACAGTGGAGTCTATATCCTTTGCCTTAAATATCTTCTCCTTAAAATTGGGATGAACGATGGACTCCTTTGCGGCAACGAATCTCGTTCCCATCTGAACCGCCTCTGCGCCTAGCATAAATGCTGCCGCAACGCCTCTGCCGTCCGCAATGCCTCCCGCTGCGACAACGGGAATATTTACCGCGTCCACAACCTGCGGTACAAGCGCAAAAGTTGTGGTATGTCCGATGTGACCGCCGCTTTCCATGCCCTCTGCCACAACACCGTCAGCACCCGCGCGCTCCATCAGCTTTGCCATAGCAACGCTTGCCACTACGGGAAATACCTTTACGCCTGCTTCCTTCCACAGGGGCATAAATTTGGCAGGGTCTCCAGCTCCTGTGGTGACAACCTTTACGCCTTCCTCCACAACTATGCGCGCGACATCCTCCGCGTTGGGATTTAAGAGCATGACATTTACGCCAAACGGCTTGTCCGTCAGCTCCTTGCACTTCCTTATCTCATCCCTTACCACCTCCGGCGGTGCGGATGCTGCGCCTATAATTCCAAGGCCCCCAGCGTTAGACACAGCCGCAGCCAGATTATGCTCTGCGACCCATGCCATACCTCCCTGGATGACGGGATACTCTATTCCTAAAATTTCGGTTACTCTGGTCTTCATCTTACGCCTCAACGCCCTTTGACTTTAAATATTCAACAACTGAACCCACTGTGGTGATGCTTGTAAGATCCTCAGAAGGAATCTCAATGCCAAACTCCTCCTCGATAGCCATAGCCAGGTCAAATAAATCCAGAGAATCCGCTTCCATATCTTCCTTAAAGCTGGTCTTCTCTGTGATCTCCATCCCCTCAACGTTTAACTGCTCCTCAATAATGCCAATCAACTTCTCCAACATAGTTTTTGTTCCATCCTTTCAAAATTAATATAAAAAACTCCCTTGCGAAAAAGGCTAGAAATCTTTACAAAGCGCCCACGCGCAAATGCTTTGATTTTCAAACCTTTCACCGCAAGAGAGAATACAACAATTTCCTTTGGTTGTCAAGAGATTTTATATCTGAACCTCTGACTCAGATTTCCTCCCGTATGTTTATGATTTAATCGTTTTTTTGATGGCGGCCATCAGATCCGCATACTCCTCATAAGCGGGAATCTGCGGATTCTCCTCCTTGATCTGCTCCGTGCTTCTAAAGAGAAACCCTGCCTTGCTGGCACGGATCATCCCCAAGTCGTTGTAGCTGTCCCCGCTGGCGATAGTATCATAGCCGATCGACTGCAATGCCCGCACGGTATTAAACTTTGGATCCGGAATACGCATCTTAAAGCCGGTGATCTCGCCGTCATCCGCCACTTCAAGTGAATTACAAAAGATGGTGGGCCAACCCAGCTTTTTCATAAGGGGGCCGGCAAACTGCTCAAATGTATCGCTCACAATGATTACCTGGGAAAAGCTACGAAGCTCATCTAAAAACTCTTTCGCTCCCGGCAATGGGTCAATCCTTGAGATGGTCTCCTGGATTTTTTTTAAGCCAAGACCATGCTCCTTTAACACGCCGATTCTCCACCTCATGAGCTTTTCATAGTCCGGCTCATCCCTGGTTGTCTTTTTTAGTTCTGGAATGCCGCTTTCTTTGGCAAATGCAATCCAGATCTCCGGGACCAGCACGCCCTCCAAATCCAAACATGTAATGTACATCTTTCGTCCCTCTCCGAGTTTTTCTCAACCCTTTTTCGCGGTCTTAGTAGCTCTCTTGGTCTTTCCCGTGGCAGCCTTTACCTCGCTTGCCTTTGTAGCGGTCTTTTCTGATGCAGTGCTCTTCTTTGCCCCCGCACGCTTTTTAGGAGCGGCCTCCTCAGCCTCCACAGCCTTCTTTTTAGCGGCAGTCTTTCTTGTAGGCTTTAGCTTGATCTGATCCAAAAGAAGCATTTTATCCATATTTCCGGAAATGGACGCCTGACCCTCAGCTACCATGGCAGCAACACTTCCCTTTTTTAAGACAACGTCCAAAATGTTCTCTGCGGAGGTCTGGATGATGGCATCCCTGTCATAATACTCATATGGCTCAACATGAACCTGTCCATCCGCCACCTCAATGTAGAAAGCTCCCTCGCCCTCGCCAGTGACATTTACCTGAATGGCTACATGCTCCGGAATATCCTTTGCGTCCGCCTTCGCGTATGTTTTCTGAATATTCGCAACCAGCTCTTCGTAAGTCATATGAAATCCCTCCTAATTATATGTTATGATGTTAAGGTCAAAAGACCGCTGACCCTGACATTATCATAGCATATCCACTATTTTTATACAAGCCCTAAAAAAGAGTTGGAGCCCATCAAAAGATGGGCTCCAGGAGAGAGGAAATGTATGTAAACCAATAATAGGTAGTTGCCAAAATCTGTATCAACTGTGACCTAATGGTACTGAAAAAATGTGTTTGTTTCATGTTTAACAAATAAAAAATGCGTGAACTTTTTGTTTTTTAAGGGGCGCTTTCGCGCCCCTTAAAACTTACCCTTCGATGAAGATATATTTCTTTTCCTCAACCTCGGGCTTTGCCTCTTTCTTTGGAAGCACCACCTTTAAGATGCCATCCTCAAACCTTGCCTTGATATCCTGCTCTGTGATATCTTCGCCGACATAAAAGCTTCTTGAGCAGGAACCATAGTAGCGCTCTCTGCGAACATATCTGCCGCCCTCATCCTTCTGATCGTTATCACTCTTTGTCTCAGCGCTGATGGTTAGATACCCGTCCTTAAGTTCCGCATGGACATCTTCCTTCTTATATCCGGGAAGATCGATATCTAACTCAAACCGATCATCATGTTCTTTTACATCCGTCTTCATTACTGCCGGAGCAGGGGGCATCGGGCGCCTCTTTGCAGGCCTTGCAAAATCGTCAAACAAATCATCAAATAAATCATCTCTAAAAATACCGGGCATAAACATATAGTTACCTCCTTTTTTCCATATCAGTTTAACAAGAACAGCTGCGAAGCATTTATCACTTCCTTTCCCCTGTTCTGAGGAGATTATAGCACTTTTGTTAGCACTCGTCAAGCGCGAGTGCTAACATTTTTGATAAACTTTTTATTATCCCGCGGTAACCTTTTTATAAAGTTAGGCGCAATATTAAAAAGGGCTGTAAAAGGCGAAATCACCTCTCACAGCCCAGGTTTTAGGCAATATCTACGCGCTGAGACATATACAGCCTGTAATATGCCCCCTTCTTTTTCATCAGCTCATCATGCGTCCCGCACTCGGTTATACCACCGTCCGAGATATACATGATCTTGTCGCAGTTTTTGATGGTTGAGAGTCTATGCGCAATGATAAATGAGGTTCTGCCCTTTAACATGGCGTTTAGTCCCTCCTGTAGGGCACGCTCCGTCTGCACGTCAATGCTTGAAGTCGCCTCATCCAAAATTAAAATCTTGGGATCCGAAAGCAGCGTTCTTGCAAATGAGATAAGCTGCTTTTGCCCCTGGGAAAGAAGGCTTCCTCTCTCCTTAACCTCACTCTTATATCCATATGGCATCTGGTTTATAAAGTCATCCGCCTTTACCGTCTTACTTGCCCTACGGATCTCCTCCATGGTTGCGTCCAGCTTTCCGTAGCGGATATTGTCCTCTATGGTACCGCTAAAGATAAAGCTGTCCTGCATCATGATCCCCATTTGGGAGCGCAGAGAGTGAAGCGTTACCTTCGAGATATCCTGTCCGTCGATCAGAATGCGACCGCCCTTTAAGTTATAAAAGCGCGACAAAAGATTTACGATGGTGGACTTTCCGGCTCCGGTCGGCCCCACAAGCGCCACGCTCTCTCCTGCCTTAACCGTAAAGGAGACATTCTCCAAAACCTTCTTATCATCCTCATAGCTAAATGTGACGTCCTCAAAGGTGACATTTCCTTTTATAGTGGGCATTTCGGTTGCATCTGGCGCATCATCCACCGTCACAGGCTCATCCAGAGTCTCAAAGATACGCTCCAGATAGGCGATGTTGTTGATAAAGTTGTTAAAAATATTTCCCAAATTTAGGATGGGCTGCCAAAAGCTTGAGGCGTATGACGACATCGCCACGATCACACCCAGGGATACATTTCCCCCGCCTATGATTAAAAGCCCTACCAGATAGATTGCTCCGCGCACACATACGGCGACATTGTCGATCGCGGGCCAGACAAGGTTTGAGTACTTAACAGCCTCCATCCATGCATCCTTGCACTTTGTCGCAAGGCCGGCAAAAATCCCCTCATTCTCCTCCTCTCTTGCAAAAATCTGGGTCACCCTTGCCCCGGAAATGCTCTCCTGAAGGTAGGCATTTAAGTTAGAGTTCTTGTTTGAGACCAGCTGCCATGCTTTTCTCTGATGCTTTTTTATAAAGCCCATGATAACAGCCAGCACCGGAACACCTGCCAAGACAACCAGCGATAAGGGGACGCTTACCATAAACATGAATATGACGATGAAAACCATATTAAGAACCTCAAGTATCACGTTTATGATGCCGTTTGATAGCATGTCCGAAACTGAATTTACATAGTTTACCACACGTATCATAATCTTTCCGTGCGGTCTGTCATCATAATACTGAAAAGGAAGCTTTTGCAGATGATGAAATATATCCGTGCGGATATCATAGATGATATTCTGTCCCACAATATTCATTATCCTTGAACGGATGGTGGAAAAGAGTATGCTAACGACATAGGTGGCGCAAAGCAGCCCTCCAAGGATTAATAATCCCGTCTTATCCCCCGCCGGAATGGTCACATCCAACGCCCTTTGAACGATCATGGGTGATAAAAGTCCTGTAGCGGAGGCAATCGCAGAAAGCAGCAGGGCAAAAATCATCTTCTTTGAGTACTTCTTTATATAAACCGAGGCCCGCATTAGATGTTTAAAGTCAAATGGGGTCTCTAAAACCTCGTCCTCTCCATATGTATTTCTAGCCAATGCTCTCACCTCCATTCTGAAGCATTACTACATCATAGTAATACCCTTTTTTCTCTATCAGCTCCTCGTGCGTTCCCATCTCCGTTATCCTTCCGTTCTCCAGTATGAGAATGACGTCAGCATCCTTTGTGGAGGAGATTCTCTGGGCGATGATGATCTTCGTGCACGGGAAGTTCAAATGCTTTAAATGTTCCTGAATATACTTTTCAGTCTCCATGTCCACCGCAGATGTGGTATCGTCAAGTATAAGCACGGAGGGCTCTATAGCAAGCGCTCTGGCAAGGGAAATCCTCTGCTTCTGGCCGCCGGACAGGCCTACGCCGCGCTCGCCGATTATCGTGTCATAGTGCTGGGGCAAATGGGCGATAAAGTGTTTTGCTGCCGCATATTCCGCGTATTTTTGGACTGTGGCAAGAGGCATGTGGGAATTTCCGTAGGCAATATTTCCGTCTATCGTATCTGAGTAGAGAAGAACTTCTTGCGTTGCCATGCCGATGTTTTTTCGAAGCTGTGTAAGCTTTAGATCCCGCACGTCCACATCATCCACTAAGACCTGGCCCTCATCGGGGTCATAAAACCTGGGTATTAACTGTATCAGAGATGTTTTTCCGCTTCCCGTCTCTCCCATGATCGCCACAGTCTGACCGGGCTTAATGGTAAAGCTTACATCCTTTAGCACAGGCTGTCCGTCATAGGAGAAAGTGACATTTCTAAATTCAATCTTTCCCTTAAAGGCTTCAGGGTGATCTTTAGCATCTTCCTTATCAACAATCTGAGGCTCACATGCGTCAAGCTCCATCACTTTAGCGCAGGCGGACATAAAGCGCTGGAATTCATTTAAGATGGTTCCGAGGTTTCGCATGGGGTTTGCAATGGCCCATGTAAGACCGGAAAAGGCGACAAATGCGCCGTAGGAGAGCTCTCCGTCTATCATGGCAAAGCCTCCTACAAGTAGCAGTATGACAGTCAGCAAATTTGCGCAAGCTTCCGTAAACGGATAAAAGCGAAGCCAGGTGAGGACTGTTTTCTTATTGGCCTTTGAATACTCCTCATTTCTTTCCTGAAACTTATCAATCTCATACTGCTCCCTGGCAAAGGCCTTTACCACGCGGTTTCCGGCAATATTTTCCTGAACCGCCGTGTTCATCTGTGAGAGCTTTTCCCTTAGATTGTCATGCATGGGAGCAACCTGCTTTTTATAAACCATGGTCACTGCCAGAATGACCGGCGCCATCACCAGAATGCAAAGCGCCACCTTTATATCCAGATAGAGAAAATAGATGGCAGCCGACAAAAACAGGGTGCAGCACTCGATTAGCATTCGCGCAACCCAGGTGATCATGTGGCGCACCGCGTCTAAGTCTCCGGTAAGCCTTGTCATCAGATCTCCCGTGCGGTACTGCCCATAAAAGCGCATATCCTGACGCTGAATTTTTGCAAACAGCTCATTCCTTAAGCGATACAGCGTTCTCTGTGAGACCTTCTCAAAACTCATGCAGGCAAGATATACAACCACCGTTCTAAAAAAGGTGATCCCGATCATCGCGACGATCATGAGAACAAACAGCCAGGTTTTATTCGCCAAATTATACGATGCGTCCTCACCTGTTAGGAATGTATCAACGATCATCTGGGAGAAAAACGGAACTGTCAGCTGCAAAATATTATATAAAACTGTCAACAGGGCAGCTAAGACATACAGTTTCCTGTATCCATGCATTTTCTCCCACAACCACTTAAAACGTGATTTTCCTTTACTCATACCACTACCTCCTCCGCTTTTTAGAAACACAAATCCGTTTCTGATAAGCCATGTCATCATAGCACTTACAGCAATTTCTTCTATAAAAAAATTAGAAAAAAATTGCACAAATCTCTTCTCATGAAAAAAAAAATCTGCTATTATCAGAGGACAAAATTTGAGGTTTTTACCAAAAATATGAGTGACTATTTTTCTTTAGACAAACAGGGGGAGTGGCGTTTATGAAAGGCATGTTTGAGCAGTCAAACCGCTTAAGTGATCATTATGAGGGCTTTTACATTAGGCCGGAAAGCGGCGTTTTTCCGGTGAAATCTCACTGGCATTATTTCTGTGAAATGCTCTATATAACAGACGGTACGGGGTATATCTTATGTGACGGCAGGGAGGAAAATATTTCTGCCGGAGACTTTGTGTTCTTTCCCCCGCAGGCAGTGCACGCCATCTATGATACGGGAAATCTGTCATGCTCAGTCTTAAAGTATGACATAGGGTTACTGCGCACCTCAAAAAGCCATGTTCCAAGCTTTGGCCATCTTTTCTCAAGAACGGAGGACGCAAAAAAAGCTCCCATCGTGATAAGTGAGACGGCATTTTCGCGCCTCTCTGTGAGGGACCTCTTTGAAACCTGTATTCAGGAAATCCTTGAAAAACAATACGGCTATGATCTGTGCATCCAGGCGCATCTCACAAACCTGCTTACTCAGATACTCAGGATATGGAGGGACAATGGCTTTGACACAGACCATGTTGCCATGCTTACCGGTGACAGTCAGCCGCTTTACGCTATAGCGGAATATATCGATGAAAACCTAGACCAGCCTCTTAAGGTTGAAGATCTGGCTGCGCGCTGCAACATGAGCTACTCCTACTTTGCCAAGCGCTTCCAGTCGCTCTACGGCCGCTCCTGCAAAGAATACATTGAGTTTATCCGCATCACCCGTGTAAAGGATCTTCTTCTCTTTACGGATTTTGATTTAAACTATATCAGCCAGGAAACCGGCTTTTCAGACTGCAGCCATCTGATACGCACCTTTAAAAAGTTAGAGAGCACCACGCCAAAGCAGTACAAAAAACAGCGGGCGCAAAAGCCCGCTGTCTAGCACTTATCAGTCTAATTCCACCCTAAATACAACGGGCTTGTCTGTTTCTATCCCGGATACTTGCACCAACAGGCCATGCCCGTCCCGGCTCCACTTACACTTACTGTCAAAGCCAAGCACTGAGACATCTTTAATAATCCCGGAAAAATTCGGCTTATTGGGATCCTCCTGCTTCCCCAGAGCCGGGAAGAGGTATTTTCCGTCTTCCGCGCAGCGCATCGCGATCGCATACAGCCTGCCACCGTTTACCGTGTATCTTATATCATC
>CAZYLH010000014.1:16509-26760 GCA_964648695.1 uncultured Lachnospiraceae bacterium
TTCTCCGTATAGCACCAGGAATTTAGCGCCACCGCCGTATCCGTCTGCCAGTAGTAGGGCTTTACGTCCGCAAACTGCCCTCGCTCTATATCAACCACCGCAGATCCAAACATAAACGCATCGTGCTTGTAATTTATCAGAACCTCCTCGCCCCACTCTACGGCGCGGTTATAGTAATACGCCGCCAGCTTCTTTATATAGGGGCGAAATGCCTGATGCTGTATCCACCAGTCAAAGTAGATCATCTTGGGGTGATATTTGTCTATGATCTCACAGGTTCTTACAAGCCAGTCCTGCATAAACTCCTCTGTAGGAGCAGGCTCCCCGTAGACATCGTCCATATTTGGCTCCGGCATGGCGGGCCAGTATAAGTCTCCCCTCTTTAGCGGCTCCTTTACATCGCTGTCAAACTCACGCCCGTGACCCATAAAGAAAAAGTGCTCCGCCCTGTGGGAGGACGCTCCGTTTATAAGCCCCCTCTCCTCAAACGCCTCGCTAAGCTCTCCGAGGATATCTCTCTTTGGCCCCATCTCAGCTGCATTCCAGCGCGAAATCTCGCTTTTATACATCTGAAAGCCGTCATGGTGCTCTGCGACAGGAACCACATACTTTGCCCCTGCCTCAAAAAAAAGATCCGCCCACGCTTTTGCATCAAAGTGCTCCGCCTTAAACATGGGGATAAAATCCTTATAGCCAAACTCCTTATGCGGCCCGTATGTCTTTATGTGGTGGGGGAAGGCAGGGCTGTCCTGTATGTACATATTTCTCGGATACCACTCGCTCTCAAACGCCGGTACACTGTACACTCCCCAGTGGATAAAAATTCCAAACTTCGCCTTTTTAAACCACTCCGGCACGGGATGTGCCCCGATGGAGTCCCAGTCATCGCTGTAAGGGCCATTTGCGATAACCTCATCTATCCGGCTTAAATAGTCCTTTAGCTCTTTCATAAAAATATTCCTTTCTTTTTTAGGCGCTTCCTTTATATGTCTGCTTTTTTCTAATTACTCTTACTTTCCAAATAAGGAAAATTTCTTTTTCTCATAGGCATTAGTTTTTATACCTGTCACTGTATAACCAGTCGCCCCTACCACCTCTTTTAGCTTCTCCTCATCTATAGGGAGATCTGTAATTATCTGGGTTTCCCCCTTTTTGTGGGAGGATGTAACCTTCTTTACCTCAAAAGCGTTTCTGATTGCATCATTTACATGGGACTCACACATCCCGCATGCCATTCCATCTACATTAAGTGTAATCTCAACCATTTTTTCTCTCCTTCACTTTTTACTCATCGCTCTTGTGGCTTTTACCAGAGCTTCCTTTCGTAATAGCGGCGCACCACGGCCTCGGCGGGCTTACCAACAAAATGATATCCTCTATCCTGAGTGAAATCTACGCCTTCCTCTATCTTAACCGGCCAATCCCACAGACCAAAGCCGTGTATCCACTCCCTCTTTTTGCACGCCGCAAACATCTCTTCATACCATCTTTCCTGTTCAAAGAGATCAGTTTTTCCTTCTATACTCCAGTTATTTGGCGCACCTGATGAGCCGGCACAGGACATACACCCGGTTTCCGTAAACAAAAGCGGCTTCTTATAGCGCTCTACCACCGCCTCTATGCGGTCAAGCTCCCGCTCCCAGCTTCCACTGGGGTAATATCCGCTTGATGCGATGACATCCACACAGTCCCACCATTTCACACGGTGCTCCTGATACTTATCCGTGTTATAGGTGACTAGCCCGCCGTAAACCTTTCGGATCTCCTCTATAACCTGCCTCCACTCGCACTCTCTGTGCTCTGACATGACCATCTCACACCCCGCGATAAATAAATCACATCCCTCTTCCCCCGCAATCCTTGCGTAATGCGTTTGAAAATCCGTGTATGAGTTAAACCAGTTTCTCCATTTTGGCTCACAGACCACATCCTCCTCAAAAAAGCTGATATAGGCGCGCCAAACCCCATTTAGGCAGTTTACCGTCGGCTTAAGCCCCACTGTCAACCCGAGTGACTTTGCAAAGCGTATCATGCCTGTCAGCTCCTCATCCGTGCATGTGCGCTCTGATGTGTAACAAATATTTTCAGCCTGCGCATGGTCCTGAAATCCGCTGGGAGCAAAAATCACAAAATCAGCCCCCGTATTCTTTATCATTAGCTCTAAGCTCGCCCTTGCCTCTTTGGTATTTAATACTCCCTTAGGGCAAAAAGGAGCAAAATTAATACCTCTATACATACCTAAAAAACCCTCCCTATACATAAAAAGAAATCATTAAACCCGTTTTTTACTATACCACAGTAAGCTTTATTCTTCTATAACAAAGGGATAGGAAAATTGTATAAATCTATTTCTATGGTGCTTGATATAACCGGCGTATCATCCGAAATTCTCCTAAGGAAAATGGGGCTGTCACATCAGTGCCCTTCTAATCACTGATGCGACAGCCCCAAAGAAACTGCCCTACTTTAAGTTAAGAAAATCCCTGCGGTAATTTTCCACCTTAAACAGCTCCATGAGCTTTACCATATCCTCATCCTTTATGGTATTTATGCGGGGAAGGTGCGCGGTCAGCATATAAATCTGCGCTGCCTTCTCCACCGTTTCTATAAGCCCGAAGGTTTCGTCCATGGTCTTTCCTGCACCATATATGCCGTGCATCGCCCATACAACAAGTCTGAACTCTTCCATCTTCTTTGCAGTGGCCACGCCTATCTCACTGGTTCCGCACAGCATCCAGGGAAGAACGCCCACGCCTTCAGGAAACACTACGATGCACTCGGTACACATCTCCCACAGAGTGTGCGTAAACTTTTTTTCGTCTAACTCATGCACAAAGTTCATGGCGAGTGTGTTCGTGGGGTGACAGTGCATTACAACTCTGTTCTCCGGGTCCACCTTAAGCCTTGCCATATGGCTCATCATATGAGCGGGAAACTCGCTCGTCGGTCTGCCGCCGTCTGCATAGCCCCACAACAGCTCAACCTGCGCGCCTCCCTTTCCTATGCGCACTATGCCAAGATTGTTTTCCGGATCGTCCTCCACATTTTTAAAGTACTTGCCAGTTCCCGTGACGATAAAGATTTTGCCCTCTAAGGGGCTTGCGTCAAAGTCCTCTTCATTTACACCCATCAGCGGTATGGTGCGAAGCACCTTGTTTAAATCCAGATACTCTGCCACTTCTTTTTCGTCAAGCAGATAGCTTATATTTCCGCCGTTTCTCTCATCCCAGCCAAGGCGGTACATGTTTGCGGTTGTCTTACACATTTCGCGCACAAAGGGCGCATTCAAAATATCTTTCATACTCTCTCTTTTAAAACCTCTGTTTCGTATTTTTTTATGTCGGTGAGGTAGTCCTCTTTAAGCCCCGCACGGGACAGGTATTCTTTCCACACCGCGCCGTATGGCATATCCTTTAGCTCTTCCTGTGCAACCATAAGCTCTGTAAATTCAGCCCTATCCTGCAGCGCGCGAAGTTTATCATGCGGGATGAGCAGAGCGTATAAAAGCGCCTTTTGCATTGCGCGCTGACCCGTTACCCACGCTGAGAGCCTGTTTATGGAGGCGTCAAAGTAGTCAAGGCCTATCATCACCTTATCTGTAGCGTTATTTCGAACAATCTCCTTTGCAATCTCCTTTAGCTCGTCCTCAAAGAGAAGTACGTGGTCGCTGTCCCATCTTACTCCGCGAGTGACATGCAGTGCCAGCTTATCGTAGAATGCGAGCAGCGCAGGGATCTTGTCTGAAACATACTCCAGCGGATGGTAATGACCATTATCTAAGAGGCAGCATATATCATTCTTTGCGGCATAGTTCTGGTAGAATTCGTTGCTTCCCACTGTATAGCTCTCCACGCCTATGCCAAACACCTTGCTCTCTACTGCGACAACTGCCTTTTCCTTATTATACCCACAAGCCAGTATCTTATCAAGACTCTCCTTAAGCCTAAGTCTTGGTGTAAGCCTGTCTGCGGGCACGTCCTTAAAGCCGTCCGGAATCCAGATATTTACCAGGCAGTGGGAATTAAACTCGTCTGCAAAGTACTCTGCAATCTTTAAAGATGCGATGCAATGGTCTATCCAGAATTTTCGTATATCCGCATCCGGTGAGGAGAGCGTAAGCCCGTCTTTTACTTTTTCATGGCTAAACATTGTGGGGTTAAAATCTATGCCCTCAAGACCGATCTCCTTTGCAAACTTTACCCATGCCAAGAAATGCTCCGGGCGATAGGCATCCCTGTCTACATCTTCTCCGTTTAGTACGGCGTAGCTTGCATGCAGGTTTAGACGCTTTTTACCGGGCATGAGTGAAAATGCCTTTTTCATGTCGGCAGTAAGCTCCTCAAAATTTCTTGCTCTCCCGGGGTAGTTTCCCGTTGTCTGAATGCCTCCCGAAAGCGAGCCGCCGCCGTCAAGACCTATTACGTCATCGCCCTGCCAGCAGTGGAGTGACACGGGGATATTGTTAAGTGCCGCTATTGCCGCCTCGGTATCTATGCCAATTTTAGCATACTCTTTTTTTGCCAGTTCGTACATACTAATTGCCTCCTGCATTCTTACTTAGCATCTCCTCAAACGGAGTTAATTTTGGAAGATCAAGCGCAAAGCGCTTATCAAGCCACGCTCCAACAAGCGGTATCCACTTTGCAGCGTCCGGATCAATCTGGGAGCGGGATATGGCCGATATCTGTGTTGAAACACTCAGTCCGTGCGGGCCGCTCTCAAATATGTGAAGCTCATAGGGGACCTTATGCTCCGCAAGCGCATGCGCCATTCTAATACTGTGCTGCGGCGGAACCATCGTGTCCTCTGACGTAGCCCATATGAACGCTTGCGGAGTTTTATCAGAAACAAGCCTTGCGGGGCTTACGGACAGCAATGTCTCTTCATCCGGCTGTGAGGTTCCAAGAAACGCTGTGTTTGACGCCTTGAAAAAATCCTCATCCATTTTATTAGCCAGACCATGGTCTCTCATAAAGATATAATCGGTAAGAGGATATCCTAAGATCAGGGCAGCCGGACGGATCAGTTCCTTATCAACCCCAAGATACTCCGTGATAAGCGGCTTATCCCAGTATACACCGTACATAGCTGCGTTGTGTCCTCCTGCGGAAAATCCACAGACCGCCACCCGGCTCATATCAACGCTCCACTCTTCACTATGCTCCCTTATAAGAAGCATGGCACGCCCAATCTCCCGTACCGGAGCCGGATGCACTGTGAGCGAATTTGGCACAACGGGTTTTCCAAATATATCAGGAAACTCCGGATTCCCTTGCGTGTAGGTGGAATAGCGCAACACGAAGGTGTGGTATCCCATAGCGGCAAACTGCATTGCTATCGGCTCCGCCTCCCGGTCTGAGCAGTTAAAATATCCTCCGCCGGGGCATATTAACACTGCGGGGCGTTTCCCCTGCCCATGCATCTCCCCTTTCTCCGCAATCACATAAGTGGTCAGAGTTACGTCATCTCTATCCTCATATATATTAAATACTTTTATCAGCATAAACCCTCCATTCTTTATATCCAGATTTATCTGCGCGCCACTTTTTCTCATATTTATGTCACAAGGTCTAACCTCTACTCCACCAGCCCTAAAAGCTCCGAAAATGTCTGTATCTTAACATCCGCCTTATCATACCCAGAGGCATCTCCGATACCCACCGCCGTCATACCGGCTGCCTTTGCCGCATCGATCCCGGCGTAGGCATCTTCCACTACGATGCAGTTTCCTGGCGCTTCTCCTAAGAACTCTCCTGCCTTTAGGAAAACTTCCGGATCCGGCTTTGAACGGGTGATATTGTTTCCATCAGAGATAGCGTCAAATGCACCTAAAAGCTCTACTTTTTCCAAAATGAACTTTGCATTTTTGCTTGATGAGCCGATCGCAAGTTTACATCCTCTTTCGCGTAAGCTTTTAAGAGTATCTCTCACCTCGCCTGACACATCCGCCGGTGTCATGGTGGAAAGGAGCTCTCTGTAGGTATTATTTTTCTCCTCCATAAGCTCTGCCTTTCTCTTGGCACTTAAGGGTTCTCCCTCATAGCGCTCTAAGATAATCTCAAGGCTTTCTGCACGGCTCACTCCCCTAAGGCGGTTGTTTATCGTCTCGTCAAAGTAGATCCCCATCCCATCCGCCATCTTCTTCCATGCCTGATAGTGGAATTTATCTGTAAATACGATCACGCCGTCAAGATCAAAAATAAATGCTTTCACGCTCATTTTCCTCCGTAAACTTTCATAACATCTGCTTTTTTAATAAAGATGCTTGCCTTTTTATATCTCACACGGCAAAGTAGCGGAGCCTTCGGATCCATCTCCACGAATTGGTGGTTTAATTTGTCCTCGATCACGGCAGTTCCGTTAAACACCGCATCCACCAGCCCGATATAGTCGTCGAGATAACTTTTTGCGATGGGGAAGCCATTGTGGTTTGGCAAAAGCCAGTCATATTCTGTTCCCAGCTCCTTCATTCTCAGCGTATTGCTCTTGAAATTTTCCAGGCGTTCTTTTACATCGTAGGGCGCATCAGGATTTTTGGAATTATCAAACAGCATAACCTGAGCCGACTCCATATCATCGCCGCAGAAAAACAGTCGTTCCTTCCTGTCAAGGTAGAACAGGCTGCTGTTGCAGTGGGCAGGCTTTGCTTCAACCACCTCGATCACCCTCTCTCCCAGATCGATCTTATCTCCATCTTTTAACCAGATTTTCTTATAGTCCACAAATGGCAGCTTTTTTATATCAAAAGGAACCGAGCCAGGCGTTTCCACAGAAGGTGCATCGAGCAGAGCGCCCTCGCTCATATAAACCTCCTCAAACTCTCCGTTTCCAGCCGCATGGTCCGGATGATAGTGGGTGTTTGCCACGATGATCGGCTTGTCTGTTAGCTTTTCTACAAACGCTCTGAGGTTACCCACACCGTAGCCCGTGTCGATAAGGAGAGCTTTGTCTTTTCCTTCCAGAAGGTACATATTTTCAGTGCCGTTCATAAAATTGATGAACCATGTCCCCTCTTTTGCCTCCCATGCCATATAACTTCCAAAGATCATTTCCAGTGATGGTTCCTGCATTTTTAGTCCTTCCTTTCTTAAATTTATTTAAAAGTGTCTTTCAGGCCGATTTAAATGACCGCCAGATTTTCAAGTTCCTTAACCGCTTTTTTTAGCTGCTCCGGATCAAAAGGAAGAAATCCCAGGTGTGATATGGCCTCTAAGGTTTCAAATCCAAATTCCGTATCCCCTGCCTTTGCCATTCCCGCTAGAGGCGGCGCATATTTTGCCAGGATACCAAGTGCCCTCTCATCCTGCCCTATCCTGTTAAGAGTTGTGTTCCAGCCATAGGGATGGATGTAATCCTTTGTGGGCATATATTCAAAATCATACGAGCCCGCGCTTAGGGTCTGCTCACCTTTTTCATAGTCCGGCAAGCGCACATCTGCCGTACAGCCAAAAGGTATCTCCACATGTACTTTAAGTTTTCCGTCTTTACATATCTCAAAGTCACACACATACTTGCCGCTGGCAGAATCATAGCTACACTTAAGTCTTGGCAGGCGGATATCCGGATGCGGCGCAACCACCGCCTTCTTAAATCCCGGCTCTGCCGGGCGGATGCCCGCCGCAAAACCGTACACAAACTCCATGACAGAACCGTAGGAATAGTGGTTTAGCGAATTCATGCCAGTGGGGCTTATCTTGCCATCCGGAAGGACAGAATTCCATCTCTCCCAGACAGTGGTGGCTCCCATATTGACAGCATACAGCCAGCTCGGGAATTCCTCGCGAAGAAGCAGGTCATAAGCCAGCTCATAAAGTCCAGCCTCAGCAAGCACGCTGCACAGAAGCGGAGCACCTACAAAGCCGCATTTGATCTGATTTCCATCATTTTTCATCCGCTCCTTAAACTCTTCTATGGTGCGTTCTCTGTCAATGTAAATTCCAAACTTTAGGGCAATGACATATGATGCCTGGGTGTTCATCGCCAGTCTTCCGTTTGGCGTAAAGTACTCACGCAATATGGCGGCACGGATTTTTTTCTCAAGCTCTTTATATCTGGCGGCATCTTCTTTTTTACCAAGTTTTTCAGCTGCCTCTTTTACAAAACCTACTGACCTGCAGTAATACATGGAGGCGATGTAGGTATCCTCCGTACTCCCCTTAAAGCTATCCTGACTTGCTCCGTCTAGGGCAAGCCAGTCCCCGAAATGAAAGCCAAAATCAAACAAATAGTGCCTTTCTCCCCGCTCTGCGTCCTTCCGGTCGATATAGTCCACCCAGTCCTTCATCATGGGATAGCAGTATTTTAGCTCTTCCATACTGCCGTAATATTTGTACAGCGTATGCGGGAGGAAGGTGCCGATATCTCCCCAGACACTTCCCACATCATCCTTGTGCCCGATATTTGGCACATAGTTTGGAATAGCGCCTTCTAGGAATTTCTGCTCGTCTCTTAAGTCCTTTACAAACTTGTGGAAGAACGCCCTTGTATCCATATGATAGCTTGCCGTCGGGGAGAAAACCTGCGCATCTCCTGTCCATCCAAGGCGCTCATTTCTCTGCGGGCAGTCCGTTGGGATATCAAGGAAATTTGATTTCATTCCCCAGACAGTGTTCTCATAAAGGCGGTTTATCTTATCACTGGAGGTATGGATATACCCGGTGCGTAAAAGATCCGAGTAGAGAACCTTACCCCTAAAATTCTCCTTTTTAAGCTCTCCTTCCCATCCACTCACCTTCACATAGCGAAAGCCGTAAAAGCTAAAATGCGCTCGCACAGTTTCGGGATTTCCATCAGAGACGTAGACAAACTGAGATTCTGCCTCGCGGTAGTTTTCGTTATAGAAATTGCCGTTTTGCAGGATTTCCCCAAAGTTTAGCACTACCCTCGCGCCTCTTGGAAGCTCTGCCCTAAACTCTAAATATCCCGCAAAATTCTGCCCCATATCAAGAACTGTCTCGCCTGCCGGGGTATGGATGATTTCTTTTACAGCCACATCTTCTTTTACGATAACCGGAAGGCTTAAACGGTCCATAAGATGGGATTTTATAAGGTACTTTGTCCCGGGATCGTTTTCAGGCTCTGCTAAAACCTCCACTCCTTTCCATGGATTCTCCTTACCATCCCAGAAAAGGCGGTTTAAAATCTCCCCGAAATAAATTCCAGATTCCTCTATATCAGAAGCCTTATACTGCCATGTAGCGTCAGTGCAGATACACTCCTCGGCACCGTCCTCATACTCCAGATAAAGCTCTGCGATTGCCGCCATGCGGTCTCCGTAATTTCCTTCTTGACCCTCCAATCCAAAGACACCCATGTACCAGCCTTTGCCAAGCAGGAATTCAATGCAGTTTTCCCCTTCTTTTACATCCGCTGGAAATGTAAATGTCTGAATATTTGTCTCATAGTTGTTGATATACGGCGTAAGATACTCTTTTCCAAGCTTCTTACCGTTTAAATATGCCTCAAACACTCCCACGCCGGACGCATAAAGCCTTGCCCGCTTTACCGGCTGCCCTACCTTAAAGGTTTTTCTAAGAACAGGGTGGCACCGGTCCTCCTTTGCGGGAGATATCCACTGTGCCTTCCACTCTTCTTTCATCTTCCCGGTCTCAAAATATCCGGTTTTGCTAGCAGAATCTCCACTGTCTCCGATAACCTCCACCCGGTAGTAGTACTTGGTCCTTGGCTTTAATTCCACTTCCAAACAGGTTCCGGTCTTATCAAGATCACTGCCTTCCTTTTCCCAGAGGATCTTAGAAAAATCCTTTGTGGCACTGACCTGAATTTTAGCGTTTACCTGCTCTTTGCTCTTAGTCTCTTCCACCTTCCATGAGCAAATCACTCTGCCCAAGGTATACCCTACCGGATCCGTAATCCCGTTGATCTTTAACTGCGTTATTTTCATCCGTCTTTCCTTTCTTAATTTAAGCGCGTCTAGAAAATGCCTACTTGTGACACACCGTCCACTGCTTTCTACAACGCTAAGTCAATCTTGCCACAGAAAGGATCAATGGGTGATGTTCCCTTAAACTCGCTTTTTCCTAGAAGCTTGTCAATCGCAGCCTCGATCACATATTCCGAATTACAATATCCGTTCACATATGTCTTAATCATGGGAGCGTCCAGCAGATGATAGGGGTTTCCCACGCTGACAAACAGAGCGGGCACCTCATAGACCATCCACGGCATATTATTTCCTAACCCGAACATGGTGTGCCAGTTTAGGCGGGATACCGTCTTGTTTGATGCAGT
>CAZYLH010000015.1:0-6088 GCA_964648695.1 uncultured Lachnospiraceae bacterium
AAAACCGACACACCCTGAATCCTATCCAGAATGTGTCGGTAATCCAAACTGATGTGTCGCAATAATTGAAATTGGTTTTGGGAAAAATCCCTGTTGATACAATCAAAATTCTTGCATTCTTATTGATGATTTTTTCTATCTTTTAATCTACGCCCCTATCTCTTTGTTATCACCTGTTTTCCATGTTATTTGAGGTTCCTTTTTGTTGTTTACGCAGTCCAATAAATATAGGTTGATGAGCGTTTGGTAAGGCATCTTCATCTTGTTTGCTTGCTTTTTAAAATAGTCTATAACTTGTGGTGAGATTTTTATTGTCACTTGCTTCTTTAACTCTTTTGCGTAGGGATTTTTTTTTGCATTTGAAAAATCATATTCTTCTCTCATATTAATCACCTCTCGATTCCATGTAAAATTTACTCTCTGTTTTGGTAGCTTTCCTTGCGGAGATAATCCTAATCACCATTTCGGAATCTCGATAGCAATGACAGACCACGAGCAGTTTAGCCATGCTACTCATGCCAAGAATAACAAATCTATCCTCATCTTCTGAATGATCCGGATCGTCCTTCAGTAGAGCTTCCTCATCATAAAACACGGTCGACGCTTCATCAAAAGAAATTCCATGCTTCTTCTGATTAATTTGATTTTTGTTTTCATCCCAATCAAATATTATCATATCGCCATCCCCCTTAATGACTACGTAATAATTATAAAGTATTTACTCTATAATATCAAGACTTTCCTTTTGAATTTTCCTTATAACCCTCCTCTTTCTCTGGATTTGATTTTTGTGATCGCCATATTTTTGCCTCCTGTTTTGTTTGTATTGATAAATCGGCGCATGGCCGAGTGTATCCGTTTAGACATACAAAAAGAGCAGCTGTTTTTAGCTGCTCTGTCGTTATTATATATGGGTGGCTTCCTGTTTAGTTATGAAGCCCGTTCTCCACTTAGTGTGCTGGTGGGGCTAACAATCGCCACCGCATACACATTGCTTCCATCGCGGTAGAATGCTATACCACAGTACTTACCATAATCAGCCCTCTTTGTGATGGTTGCATAGTGCCCCGAGCTTGCCTTCCACTGCCCAAAAACTCTGTCTGCGATATCTTGTGAACCTTCATTTGACAAACAAACGCTTAGAGCTATATTCTCAACCGCGCCAGTATAAGACCCTGTGTGTGAGAAATCCTCTACTATTTCTTTGGCGCGGATTTTAGCAAACTCCGCAAGCTCATCACTCCATATAAGGGATGTATATCCAAGGGATGCTCTTTCCTCGTTGAAAAGAGCAAATTCTATCTGTGCGGCTTCATCGTCATAGGTGTAGGTGTAAGTATAGTAAGCGTCAACGGGTGCTGTGTAGGACAACCCATTCCAAGTAAAGGTTATCTCAGTAAGTTCTGCTTGGAGATAATAAGGAAACGTAACCGAACACGTTAAGCCGCTTAATAAAGATGTGTCGCTGACCGTGTAACTCACTTTGCCCTTGTCCCCTTGATAAATAACGATGAATGTAAAGTTATCCAGGGTCACGTAACTGCCCTGCGTTCTTGAATATTCAGAACTTTGCGCATAAAATCCTATTGGTGTAAGGCTTGTCAGACAAGTGCTGTTGTTAAGGTTGGCATACAACACAAACCCATCCGGCACTGCGTCTAAGGAATATGTCACTCCGCTTGTGGTTGTGCTGGTGCTACTGCTTGTGGTACTCGTACTGCTGCTTGTAGAGCTTGAGGTGCTGCTGCTCGTGCTACTGCTGGAAGTAGTAGTTGTTGCGCTGCTTGTACTCTCTCCTTCCTCGCTTGCCACAACCGTTACAGTGGTGCTTGCATCCAGATAGGTTACGGTGATCTCGTTTGTCTCTTCGCTAAGCGTCAGCGGACTTGCGCTCCATCCATCGGGATTGGTGAGAACTTCGCCGTCACTCATTGTAACTTCCACAGTAAAATCAGAACCTATAAGCGTCTCCCCGATGTAGTGCGTTCCAGATACAGTTACAGTCATGCTTGATACGCTTACCTCGCCGTCCTCATCATCGTCCGCATCCGCATCAGACTTATCAGATTTCTTGGAAGCGCTTTCTTCCTCATCTTCATCCTCGTCTGCGTCTGCCGGTCCTTCGGCACTGTCTGCCTCTTCATCCACAGTCTCCTCTGCATCATTGCCGGACGCGTCAACATCGTTAGCAGATACGTCATTGCCGGAGACGTCATTGTCCGACACCTCTATTATATCGTTTGTCGTGCTCTTACTGCACGCTGTCAGCCCTAACATCATTATTGCTGATAAAATAAGTATTAGTTTTTTCATTATGATTCCTTTTTTTCAAAGGAGTCCGTGTTCTCCATCCGCATTTTACGTGGCAGGATAATGGCTGCAGCCACCGCACCTGCGGCCAACACAATCACACATATCCCTACAGGCACCCAGATATTAGTCTTGGTTGAACCAGAGCTGTTATCATCCGCCGTGCTGGTAGTGGTGATGTCACTTGTGGACGTGGTGCTGGTGTCCTGCTCTTCGGTAGAAGTGTCGTCTGTGTCTTCCTCCTCTAAAGAAGTCTCATCTGTACCCTCCTCTTTTGCGGATGTTTCGTCGATATCTTCCTCCTCAGTGGAAGTTTCATCAGTATCGTCATCTCCTGTGGATGCGTCGCTGGCGTTTTCCTCTTCAGTAGAAGTTTCACTGTTAGTGCTCTCAGCGTCTGAAGTGTTACTGGTACTACTCTCAGCGGCTGATGTGGCGCTGGTACTGCTCTCGGTTGCGGAAGTTGTGCTGGTAGTGCTCTCAGCTACTTCTCCGGTGGCTAATATCACCTCTGTCACCCCAACATAGCCACAGTCAATGCATTCCTCATGGCGACTTCCATCCTTGTTCTCAGTGGCCTCCTGATCGGTCACCCACTTGAAAGTGTGCACGGCGACGCCTGTCTTGCCATCGCCCTCCTGGCACTCATACCAGTGGTAAGTTCCATCGCTTGACCAAGCATCGCTGTAGCTATGTCCGGTGAGCGAAATGGTAGCGGTCTCGCGGCACAGTTCTTCATCGCAGGTAGCGCAGTAGATGACTTTGTCATAGCTGCCATCCTTCGTACATGTAGCTACAACCTCGTTTTCAATCTCCGGCTCTTTTAGCGTGTGCGTATGCTCTCCACAAAGTGTGCAAAAGCTATTCTTATAGGAGTGCGCTTCAGTGGTTGTATCATCCCCCTCTGTACAGCTCTTTATGTGCGTCCCGTCACCTTTGTCTGTATAGGTATAGCTGTGACCGGTGGCAGGAACAACCACGTACTCGCGGCTAAGCTCTTCATTACAGGTAGTGCAGTAGATGACTTCTTCGTAGCTGCCATTCGTTTTACAGGTAACATAGACCTCTTCTTCAATCACCGGCTCGCCAGGCACTGGCTCATGCTCCTCCTCACAGAGTGTGCAGGCGCTGTTCTCGTAGGAGTGCTCTTCAGTGGTTGTGTCATCTTTCTCTATGCAGCTCTTTGTATGCGTCCCGTCACCATTGTCGGTATAGACATAGGTGTGACCGGTGGCTAAAACAGTTACGGGCATACGGCTCAGCTCATTCTCACAGGTAATGCAATAGACGACTGCGTCATAGCTGCCAGCTACTGTACAGGTGGCGGGAATATCGTTTTCAATCACCGTCTCGCCTGACGTGTGCGGTCCATTTCCAAAATCTCGAATATTGATCTCATCCAGACTTTCAGGATCAGGGTTTATAGTATATAAAGTAACCTCACTGCCGTCAGAAACATACCATACAACCATCCCGCTATCGGTTACGATGGGCTGACAATCAGAAAGGCGCATCTTAACCTCAATCCGGTTCGAAGTGAAATTTCCTTCCCCGTCCACCATTATCATATTGGTTCTTGTTTCTTTCGTAGTACTGTTATATTCTTCCCACATGATCAGGAAAGAATTATCTCCCAGTTTAACCAGTTGAGGTACTCCTGGTGTAATACCATCTTCATCTGTATAATCCGTCAGCCATATGAGCTCTGTCTCGGCGCTGCGCAAATTTTTATCTGTAACCGTCAGGAAGATATTGCGCTGGCCATAGACGTCATATGTATCTCCGTCCTGAACCACGGAATTTCCCACAATCAGGCAGTTGTCATCTGAAAGCTCAAATCCGCCCAGAGATACTCCGGTGTAATTATAATGGGCCGTTGTCGCCGAGTGAATATTAAATGCTGTTGTATAATTACTACCAACGCTTGTGATGCTGCTTAGAGAAGAACGGCTAATAACAACACCTCTGGTGGGGCTATAATCGCCTAGATCGACACGGTAGATATACGTTCCGTCTGTCTGAATGTATACTGATCAAAGGAGTGACTGACATACCCGTAGTTCATATTCCAGACTCCATAGAATGAGCTGCTCACCGTCATTGTTTCCTCGTCAATGACAAAGGTCATATTTGCTTGATGGCCGTTATTCATTTCATGGGAGGTGTGAATATAGAGCTTTCCGTTAGTCTCCGTCATACGCAAAGAACCTGCATCAAAAGGGACAGTGGTATTGATATTAGAGAGGCTAAGCTCACCCACACGCTCCCAGTCAAGGCTATACTTTACCACCCGCATGACCTCAACTTCACTGGATCCTTCTTCATTTTCCTGAGCAAATACCAGATAATATGCATCCGAACCGGCATAAAATCCGCCAAAAATGGGAAGCTCACATGTAACGGACAAACTACTTAAAAATGTACCATCGGCAGAATAAGTCTCCACCAGCACCTCATCATCCGTGTATTCCACTCTCACCAGGTTACCATCCGATGTTTCAACCAAATAGGAATTCACGACATTCGCATGGTATCTGGTGTAACTGTTGTCCGATGCGTTGTCGGTCACATAGCCATCGGTAAGGGTTATCTGTCCCGATGCGTTTACATCTTCGTTGTCGGCATACGCAAGAGGTGTATATATACACCAATTACAAATCACTGCCAACATCAGCAACACACCAACGCCTTTTAGCCATCGTACTTTCATCCAAAAATTCTCCTTCTCTTGTTCCTCTAAACTATAGTTTAGATTTATGTCTTACTGTCAATGACAGCAATACCTATAATATTATACATATTATTCAGGATTTTTCAACAATTTTTGTCAATTGTTTAGAATATTTGAATTTTTCGTGAAAGCCAAAATTGATGGCGATCAATATAGAATTTTTTCATCATCTAGTGAAGATTGAAAAATTTGTTTGTCACGAATTGATAATACATTGGTAGCGATTGCTTTAATAAAAGCACGGTCGTGTGATGTGAACAACAGTGTCCCCTCGAATTCTGACAATAATTCCTGTATGGCCTCAATGGATGGAATATCGAGATAATTTGTCGGCTCATCAAGCACAAGAACATTTGCCCCGCTGACAAATATTCTGGCAAAAGCAAGGCGGATGCGTTCGCCTCCTGACAGCACCGATACAGGCTTTTGAAGATCCTGCGCAGTAAACAATAACCGAGCAAGAGTTATTCGAACGATATTTTGCGGCTGTACACTGGTCCCCATAACGTTTTCAAGTACTGTATCATCATAACTGAGATTTGAAAGGTCTTGTTGTAGATATCCAATCTTCGCTTTAGGGACAACTCTAACCAACTTCCCTTCGATGATAAGTCTGATCAAAGTTGTCTTTCCCACACCATTTTCGCCAAGCAACACTGTATGAGAACCTCGTGGCAAACGAAAGGCTGCATTTTTGAAAATTTCTTTGCCGTTTTCATATGCATACGATAAATCATCGGCCTCCATAATAATCGGATTCTTAGGGGGATCAGTAAGACTAAAAATTGGGCGCAGCTTTGGAAGTTCGTGTGGTTTTTCCTTAACCTCCATGTGTTCCATGCGCTTTTTTATATTTTGCGCACTCCGTTCAATGCTCTTTGCCTTACCCTTGGGACTACGTCTTGCTGTAGAAAAATCACGGGCTTTCGCTTCACTTGCCGAGATACCTCGCGGCTTTTTCTCAGCTTTTCTTGCCTGTTCCTTTTTTGTTTGATATATCGCAGCCAGTCTTTTCATCTCATCCGTATACTGCTCATATTCAAAATA
>CAZYLH010000015.1:6188-19318 GCA_964648695.1 uncultured Lachnospiraceae bacterium
TTTCATCTCATCCGTATACTGCTCATATTCAAAATACGCGCGATCAAGCGCCTGCATCTTTTGTTCACGGTAATCAGAATAATTCCCCGAAAAAGTCTTGACCTCTCCTGCCTCTATCTCAATGATAGTATTGCACTGTCTATCAAGAAAATCACGATCGTGGCTCACAAGTACAAAGCTATCAATTGCAGAGAGTCTATAATTGAGATATTTAAGTCCTTCTTCATCGAGATGAGATGTGGGTTCATCGAGTAAAAACAGTAAGCTTCCATTACTAAATAGTTTTGCAAGACGAAGCCGTGTCCCCTCACCGCCACTAACTACATCGGCATCGACAAGGTCCTGGACTCCAAAAAGGCTAAGTTCCCGCGGATCAGCTATGTGATGAGTGTCATCTGCCATCTGCGTAAAATACTGTGGTTTACAATTTATTTTTATTGCCCCTTCATCCGGTAAGATTTCCCCTCCAAGCAGGCGCAGCAGTGTCGTTTTTCCAGAACCGTTTATCCCAACCAGCCCTATTCTATCGCCTTCATGTATTTCAAGTTTCCTAATATGAAACAGAGTTCTTGTGCCAAAGGAAATTGAAATATTTTCAGCGAGTAACAATAATTTTTTTTGCATATACTCCCCCTTAAACTTCATGATTAAGTATTATAGCAAAAAGGCTAACCAATCACAACATCCCAGCAAGACAGATAAGACGGTTTTTCCCCAACCGCCAGTATGACTTTTTATTTGCTTTTCTTGTGCGCCACAGGGCGCACAAGAAAAACGACACATCCTGAGATAAATTCAAGATGTGTCGTCACTCTATTTTTATATATGGGACGCTCTAACCATGCGAGCAGGTATCACATGATCTCAACATCAATACCATAAATCCACTCATCACTCAGCAGATATTCATTTATCAGCTCCATGGTTTTGGGCGTGAGTTCCTCATCGATGCCGATGTAAGTGCCATAATATTGGCCGTTAATATTAAAAGATACATACATCTCCTGCTCCCACTCACCCCCAAAAAGCAGCTCATACTGCGTAAATATATCCAGTTCTTTAAGCTCCTCAACTAAAGTCTCATAAACTACCGCTAAATCATCCTGGGCATCATCGGCAACACTATAGCCAAAATCATTCCTATACACATACAGATCAAAGTACATATACAGCGCATCTCCATACTCTGGAAGCACCTCTGCAAAATCGTAAAAACTATCATCTTCCAAAACGGTTTTTATAAAGCTCTCCATATCGTCTATGATGACATATCGGTAAATGGTTCTGCCGTTAAAAGTGATGGCAACTCTAAGATAATCATTATAAGACAAAAGCTCCCCATCATCCACCGCCTCTTTTAGCGCTTCTGATATGACCTCGTTAATCTCTTCATTTTCAAACTTAATCCCCGCTGTCAAATTGTCAAAAAATCTGTTTTTAAAAATCCCGTCTCCATAGTTGGTTTGGCTTATGATGCTGACAGATGTAATCTCATCGGCGTCTGGCAAAATCCCAACCTCTATGTAGCCATATATATAGATAAAGCCGACAAGAAGGACATTCGCCGCAAAAAGTCCCAGCACACCCGGCGCAGCCTTTATAACCATACGAAGCTTTCCCGTGGTCAAAAGCTCATAGAGGAAGTAGACAACGATGGCAATAATGTAAAGGACGAAGATGATAACAAGGTCGCTGCTGCTAATGCCATAATCCCTGTTTCTTAGCATCATTAAAATGTAATAGATAGGAAAAAAGGAGCATGTTAAGGCAGGCAAAGTACGAAGCAGCATCTGAACCTTCGGATTAATGGAGACACTCTCCGCCTTCTCACTCTTTCTCCTCACAAAGAGCACCCCTCCGACTATCAGATAGATAAGCGCAAGAATGAAGGTATAGACAATACTGCGAAGCTCACTCCAGGACAAGTTAAAAAGAAGATTCCACGTCTCGTCCCAAAAAATATTTTCTCCTACATCCAATACCAGTACAGGAAAGAGACTTGTGACCATTTCCCTGATAAAGATAAGATAAGCTCTTGGCAAGAAAAGTATCATTATGATTACCGCCCACTGTCCAAAACGTGTACCCGTAATGCACTGGCCGATGATCACAGCAGCGCTGATAAGAAGTCCAACCACCAAGATAACTAAGAATACATACCATCCATCCCCTATCACCACATCTACAAAGTCCATCGGCAAGAACAACAGATACTCCACAATAGTAGGAATTATCAGCAATGCAAGTGTCCATGTGATAACCGCAGCCAGGTAGGTGATATACATGGTTGTTCTGCGCACAGGAAAGGAATGGTAAAAGTCGCTGGCATTTCTCTTTCCCACAAAGCTAAACAGCATATGCGCCATGAGAGGCATGAGCAGCATGATCAAAAGGATAAGCGGTGCAATGGAAAAGAAATCATACTCAACCGATACGTCCGGATACTCCAGTCTGTTTACAAACATAACCAGCGGAACAAGGATTGACTGCAAGATCAAAATCCCTCCGGATACCACGCCAATTACACGCAGCTGCCGCATAGCCTCAAAATAGAGGTTCTTATCAAAAAAATTACAGCGCTTCATATCACTCCTCCTCCCCAAACACATTTTCAAATGAATATCCCAGCGCCTCCACCTCATATGTGAAAACCTCCTCCAGTGTCAGAGGAAGTGCCTCTAATATGATGGGATCTTCTTTTGAAAGAATCTCTATAATCCGTTTCTGATCTCCGCGCATGATCATGTTGCATACAGAACCGGCTTTTGAAAAATGCAATATAGATATCTCCTCGTCTTTATCCCCAAAAACCCCAAGACAGCTCTCAATAAAGCTTCTGTCATAGTCCTTCTTAAATGCCAGCTGAAGCTTAAAGAGACTTGATTTTAAGGAATCTATATCACTCTGTAACACCAATCCCCCCTTGTGAAGAAGTGCGAGTTGATCACATATATCCTCAAGCTCGCGAAGCGAGTGCGATGTGATTATGGCAGTCGCTTTTCTGTCTGCAATGTCCCGGCATATTAGCCCTTTTACCAGGTTTCTCATAACCGGATCCAACCCGTCAAATGTCTCGTCAAATAAGATATACTCCGTCCTGCATGACAAAGCTAAAATGGTGATAGCCTGGCGCCGCATTCCCTTGCTAAAGGTAGTAAGTGACTTTTTTGCGTTTAACCCAAATATCTTAGTAAGCTCATGAAAATAGTCCATGTCAAATGTCGGATACATAGCCCGATATATCTGAGCCATGCGCAGCATACTTGCACCGCCAAGGAAGTATAGATCATCCGCCACAAAGACCATTTTCTTCTTGATATCCGGATTCTCATATATCGCCTGCCCATCAACACAGACCTCTCCCCCGTCCGCTCTATAGATACCTGTGATCAGGCGCATAAGCGTGGACTTGCCAGCGCCGTTTGTGCCCACCATGCCAAAAATGCAGTGATCTGCAATGTTAAGATTGATATCCCTAAGCGCAGTAATATCATCAAAACGCTTTGTAGCCCCCTTTACTTCAATCATTTTTTTCATCCCCCTCTCTGTATACACCGCGCACTGTCTCTAACACCTCCTCCAAGCTCACATCCGCCAGCTTTAGCTTGGCAGTGATCCTTAAAATTTCATCAAGCATTCCACGGCGGTTTTTCTTGATCAAGTCTATCGCGCTCTCTGACACAAAAACTCCCTTACCCGGAACTGAATATGTAAGCCCCCTCCTATCCAGCTCCTGATATGCCTTCTGGATAGTATTTGGATTTATCGACAGTTCTACGGACAGCTTCCTCACGGATGGGATTTTGTCTCCGGGCAAAAAAACGCCCCTAAGCACAAACTCCTCAAACTGGGATATGATCTGTTCATAGACCGGTGTTCTGGACAAAGCATCCAAGTAAAACATGTATACCTCCATTTTTGCTATAGGCTTCTTTTAAGCAATGGTTAAAGCAGTTATATATCTGTTCTATTACAGATAGTACGCCTAGTCGCATCAAATGTCAATATATTTGAAAAAATTTAAAAAAAATAACTGCCGCACTTAATTTCATGCAGCAGCTATTATTAAAACAATTAAACTCATCACCTAAAAGGCATATATCCTTGTTCCCGGGTAGTTCTCCTGCTCCTCTCCCTCATATACCAGAGTCCCCAGCTCCTCAAAGTTTTCCAGCATGATGGTCCCGTATTTTTCATATTCGTTTGTCCCAACAAAGATATAGTCAATATCATATTTTTCTATCAACTCCTCCACCTCGTCTATGTCGCTTGAGGTATAGATTGTCAGGATATCCTCTATTCTCTGGTTTAGAGCCTCCAGATCATTTCGCCAAAGCCACTCATGTGTATACCAGCCTGCAACCGTAGAAAGCCCTGTCACTGCGGAGACCACATTGTAGGATGTATAGCTCTCTCCGTTTGCCTCCAGAATTACCGCCGTCCCATCAACATTTTCCATAAGCCAACGTATTGCCTCGGCATCTTCAGAAAAATCCGTCTCCAAATATGCTGTGGCATCGCTTCCCTGATATGCGCTTGTATCAGTCACATCTCCAAGCCAGAGATTTACCGCTGTTGGAAAATACCCTATAGTCCACACCAAAAGAAGCAGCATAACCGCGCCAAATGCGCGTGGTCTTTTCCTCTTTCTTGCCACAAGCAGTTTAATAATAGCGTAACTCATCATCAGGGCAAAGATCACAAACGCCTGATAGGTAAATTTAAACATGGTGTTGGCTCTTGCATAGCCCTGCTCATAGATATCCCGCACATAGATAATTTCCGGCAGAATGACTAATAAGATGGCCAAAGCGCTCATAATTATAAAAAAGAGCTCTTTAACAGCCCTCCTTCGCACAAACAGCGCATATCCCAAAACTGTTACAACCGGTATTCCCCACAGGATGATAAGCTGGTAGAGCCGGCTGTGGTTTTGCGCCAAGGCAATTCCCGAAAACATGCTGTCAAAGTCCAGAGTAAACGGCAACACAACCAGTGAGGATATCACTAGCGCAAGAAGGGCCTGTAGCGCAGTCACAAGCACAAAAGTCTTTGGAGCCAAATAGTGTTTTTTTATGTTGATGGCTAAAATGACCAGCCCCGCAGCCGCAAAGTAAATCGCAAAGTCCCAGAAATTCGTCCACTGAAAGATGCCAACTAAGACGCTTAATGCAATAATTTCTGGTTGAATGATTTCCTTTATCCACCCTCTTATGCCTTTGCATAACGCCACATCTGTGGTGCTAATCTTCTTTTCGCTTCTTAAATACCAGGAAAGCAAAATCGATATAAATAAGAGCACGAACATCAGATTTATCACATGAGCGTGCAAATCTCCCAGCAAAAACGAATAGCTTGGGTATTCGTGGATGGTCTTATCCTGGGTTTCCGGGACATATCCAATATAGCGCGTGGAGTCAGAAAACCAGTAGGTACTAACCTCTACGCCAAGCATTTCCTGTAGCGCAGGAATAAGGTGTGCAAAGACAATGTAGTGGCCGTTTCCAGCTAAAGTAAGCGCCATGCCAGCAAGCACTCCCCCCGCATAGGCCAGTCCCTTCGCGCGCCTTTTTTTCTCCGAAAAGGATTTAAGGAGCATGGTGTGAACGATGCTAAAGCCCATCACAAAAACCGCCGCGGGCAGAAAAGCCCGAAACAGGTTATAAGAGTTTTCCAGCTTTAAAAAAAAGAGCTTTGTCATAAATACGACGTAGTACTGTCCGCCGTAGTAGTAGTTTATGGTCTCGCCGGAATACCACATGTCCTGCGCCGGAAGCGTATCGCTTCTCATCATGCTTGCCATGATGCCGTAGTCCATAAGCTTTTCTGTTCCGTACGCAGCAGGGCGAAAGCCGATCAGATACTGCCACATGACAAAGAGCGCTAAAAAGAGCAGCTCCTCCTTAATGATTAAATCAAGGTCTAGGGAAAAATCGCTTACATCTTCCGTTTTCCTAAGTATCCCGTTTTTTGATATTAAAAAGCATCCCCAGCAGAGAAGGTAAACCAACAGGCAGACGATTATGCATGTCACAGCTCTAAACGGAGCGCCTATACAACAGATGACCCAAGTGATAAGACCACATAGGGCAATGCTTAAAATTTTAGACGCAAAATATCCTCTGTCTGATAACGGTAAGAGGAGTTTCAGCGAAAGCGGCAGTACCCCAATGCCCATAAAAAAAGTAAAGCCCCACCACTTAAATACTAGGAGAGAATCCTCCGTTCCCAGCAAAAATATGGCGGCTATTATGATACAGGTAAATGCGATGACATAGGCGATTGTTTTCTTACACAAACTAGTCATATTATTTATGTCCTTCTATAAAAGTCAGCTTAGAGCATTGTCCTTGAATTTATAGAATTTCTGATTATCACAAAATCCCTGACAGCACATATCCCTGTCATAAAAATCTTTTTCAGGTTGACAGAATTTTCTCCGTCCCACCTTCCTCTAAAGGTAATCGGATAATAGTAGGTTTTTCCAAACTTTGTGTAGAGGACTGTGATTATCACATTTGTCAGATTATATTTTTCTGGAATATAATCCAAGAGGTCTTTTAGCTCATCTGCCTTCATAAGGCGAAATGGCGTATTTGCATCCTTAACACTGGCTCTAAAGATAACAAAAAGAAGCAGTCGAAGGACATATGCCACAAGCACCCGCAAGAACCCGTCCTGCCTCTCAGTCCTGTTTCCTATTAAGAGTCCGCATTTTTCCCTATCATTCCAGAATTGCCAAAACTCATCCGGACGGGTCTGCCCGTCAGAATCCGTCTGAAAGATATAATCCGCCCCTTCTTCAATGGCAAGCTTATAGCCATAAAGGATTGTTGCCCCGTGTCCCTCATTTTTCTTTGTCACAACCATAAGCTGCGGATTTTTTTCTGCCATCTCTAACAGAGTCACATCCGTCCAATCAGTGCTGCCGTCATTAATCACTAAGAGCCTTGATTCTGGTCCCACTTTTTTGACAATATCACACCACTTTCCCACCACATGCCTGATACATGCCTGCTCGTTATAAGCAGGCATAACTACGTATAAAGTATCCATTTTTTCACCTGTCTCTTACAAATCAAAAGGCCCTTTTAGCTTTTATGCACCAGAGCCTTTTTCTTTCCTTACTGAAATTTATAACTTGATCACATCGCTCATATCATACATCCCGGGCTCTTTTTTCGTCAAAAATGCCGCCGCGCTGACCGCGCCCTTAGCAAAGACAGACTTTGAATAAGCCCTGTGGCTTAAGGTGATAACCTCATCAAGCCCCGCAAATATAACGTCATGATCCCCCACAATGGTGCCGCCCCTTACCGCGCTTATCCCAAGCTCCTTTTTATCACGCTTTTGCCGCCTTTCAGAACGGTCAAAGATATACTCATACCTTTCATCGCAGGACTGGTTTATGGCATCAGCCATAGCAAGCGCCGTTCCACTCGGAGCGTCAAGCTTCTGGTTATGATGCTTTTCCACAATCTCCACATCATATCCCGCCTCAAAGAGCAGTGGAGAAATCTCACCCAAAACCTTTAAAAGAAAGTTTACGCCAAGGGACATGTTTGCGGACTTTAAAACCGCCGTCTTTTTGGAAATCTCAGATATCCTCTCAGTCTGCTCTTCGCTAAGGCCCGTAGAGCAAAGCACAACCGGAACCTTACTGCTCTCACAGTAGTCAAGGAGCGCGTCCACCGCCGCCGATGAGGAAAAGTCTATAATCACATCCGGCTTTTCCTTAACGTCCGCTATTTTTTCATAGACGGGAAAGTCATATGTATTATCATTTTTTATATCCACACCGGCGCATACGTACATGTCCTGTCTCTGTGCCACAATATCCGCCACAACATGGCCCATTTTCCCGCAGCAGCCATATATCAAAGCCTTGATCATCTCGCACTCCTCCACATTAAAGCATCCCAAGCTTAGAAAGCTCTGCTCTTAACACCTCCGCATGCGCTTCCTCCATCTGAGTTAGGGGCATACGAAGCACATTTTCACAGTATCCAAGCATATTCATGGCAGCCTTTACGGGAATGGGGTTTACCTCAGAAAACAGAGCGTTAATGAGGGGGATCGCACGAAGCTGCAGCTTTGCGCTCTTTTTTACATCCCCGCCAAAATAGCTCTGGCAAATACCATGCGTGTATCCCGGAACAACGTTTGAGAGTACGGAGATAACGCCGCTTGCGCCCAAGGAAAGCAGTGGAACAATCTGATCATCATTTCCTGAGTATACGTCAAAATTTTCCGGAAGCTTACTCATAAGGGTAGCTGCAAAGCTGATATCCCCCGTAGCCTCCTTTACCGCCACGATATTTTCCACATCATTTGCAAGGCGAAGTATGGTGGAAGCCTGGATTAAAACGCCGGTTCTTCCAGGAATATTGTACAGGATAACGGGGAGCTTAATACTCTCAGCCACCGCGCGAAAATGCGCATACAGTCCATTCTGAGTGGCCTTATTATAATATGGAGATACCAGTAAAACAGCGTCCGCGCCTGCTTTTTCGGCCTCCTGTGAGAGATAAATAGCTGTCTCTGTGCTGTTGCTTCCTGTTCCGGCGATCACAGGAAGTCTTCCATTTACCTGCTTCACACAAAACCGGATGCACTCAATATGCTCCTCATGGCTTAGCGTGGACGCCTCGCCTGTGGTACCGCACACGATTATCGCATCTGTTCTGCCTAAAATCTGTGCCTCAATAATCCTTGCGAATGCCGGATAATCCACCTCACCTGTAGCTGTAAACGGTGTAATAATCGCAACACCGGCCCCCTTAAATATAGACATAGTCCCTCTTTTCTGCGCTGTTTTTTATTTTTCCGATAAGTCAATCAGCGCTCATCCTTACCGGCTTTCACGAAAAAAGGCTGCACCCTAAGGGCAGCCTGTAAGTACAATTTTACAATCATACACGGGATAAGCAGCCCTCCATCCCCCTAAGGGATGACAGTCATATGATTATTCACCATATGCCCAAGAACAGGAGCGAACGGTTTTCCTGCCTTTCGGCGCTCTCACCTTTCCCCCGCCATGTCCGCTCACACTCTCATTACGGGGTACTAATCAATCGCGCAACCTCTACTTCATTTATTGAATACACTATACTCAAATTCATCCCGCTTGTCAATAGCTTTTAGCCTTCAATGCCCAGCTCTTACGTATCTCCTGCAAGGGCCTGCTCCTTTGGGGCTTCATCCTGCTTTTCAGGCGTCTCCTCCACGCGCTCTAACTTGTTTATGGAAACCTCATAGGCGATGCGCTTTTCAATCTCATCCTCTCCGAACTTTTTAGCGTATTCCCTGCTCTGGATACGCCCCCAAAGCCGAATATGCCCGCCAATCTCAAAGTTTGACGCAAAACGTGCATTTCTCCCCCAGGCGATGCATGGAATGTAGTCACTCTTTCCGTAGGGACGGTTTACTGCTACCAAAAGATCTGCGATCTCCCTTCCAAGCGGCGTCTTTCTGTAAATGGGCGCCTTGCAGATAAATCCGTCCAGATAAATCTGGTTCGTCTTCGTGTAATCCTTAAACTCCTCACAAAAAGTGATTTCCCGAACAAAGACTGACAGCACAAGCTTATTCTTTACACCGTCATGATGGTTATAGGAACGAAACTGACCGGATGCCTCCACGGTTTTTCCGATGTAGCTCTCCTTCACATTCATCAGCCTCTCGCTTACAAGCAAAGGTATGATGTCAACCTGATCACTTAAGCGATTTACAGAAACGTTTACATTATAAAACCCCTCTCCGAAAACCTCATGACTAAACGTAAACTCAGAAATGATATTTCCTATCACGGTCACTTTGTTGTTCTCAATTATTTTTTCCGCCATCGTATTTCTCCCTCCCAATGTATTTTTACTACAGTGTTTTCTTTATCACGTTAAACTTTCATGTATAATCTGGAGCATAGCCTGAAGCTTGAACGCATCAATTTGTCCGGGAGCGCTGGTCTTTTTCATGCAACCATATGTTATAGCGCTTCCAAAAAATTCTCCTACCAGTCTACTTATGCTTCCCTCCTTGCCCATGGATATTGCAACAATGGGACTTTTAGCTTCCTTAGAGCTTAGCTCATAGCTGATTGATAAGAGTGAAAATACATCATCCTTATCCTTTGGCGTTACAGCAATCTTTCTGATATCCGCCCCCTGCTCCTCCATGCGCTTAAGATACAGCTTAAGTTCTCCACTGACGGGTGTTTTTTCAAAATCATGATAAGAAGTGATAACCTTTACACCGTGCGACTTGACCCTCTTTATCAGGCGCAAAATCCTCTCTCCCCGCCTTATTGACTCAATATCTACCAAATCCACATATCCGGTGGATGCGGCAAGCTCTACGATATTGTCATATACCAGCTTCTTAGTTTCTTTGTTTCCCCCTTCCTGCTTTGTCCTAAAGGTAAACAAAAGCGGCAATCTTCCCAGCGCATAACGCAGATCTCTAAGCAGCCGCATAAAAGAATCCTCATTTAGCTTTCCTGTTTCATCAAAGAGAGCCTCATAATAATCCGCGCGCCACTCTACCAAATCAGCAAGCTTTGACTTTCGTATGCGTTCCGCCTCCTTTATAATCTCATCCTCAGTGGTTTCCACGATTGGCAGACAGATTTTTGGCCTTCCCTCGCCGATAACCAGATCTCTGACGACCACCTTTTCCATTATTTTCCCTTTCTAGCCATTGTATATTTCAAAAACATTTTTTCGTATAACAGTTTAGCTTCATAAGCAAAAACCCATTTCCTCTTTTGCAATCCTAGCACAAAAGCTTTTTAAAAGCCATAGCTGATAGAATTTTTTAGGAAAAGTTTATATAAAAAGACCCGCAAAAAGCTGCGGGTCCCAAGTAAATATCATGATTTTTGCTACGCCTCATCGATAGCCTTTCCTATATCATGGCGCATATATTTGTTGTCAAAATCAATAAGCTCTGTCGCCTTATAGGCGTTTGCGCGGGCGTTCTTTAGATTCTCTCCAAGAGCTATCACTCCGAGCACACGGCCTCCGTTTGTGACAATTTTGCCATCCTCAAATTTGCTTCCAGCATGGAATACAAACCTTTCATCACAGCCCTCAAAGCTTTCTAGACCTCGTATCTCAAAGCCCTTCTCATAGTGATCTGGATAACCGTCGCTTGCAAGAACCACACAGACCGCCGCATTATCCTCAAACTCCAGCTGTATCTCATCAAGCTTTCCGTCCACGCATGCCTCAAAGACGTCTATTATGTCGTTTTTCATGCGGGGAAGCACAACCTGCGCCTCAGGGTCTCCAAATCTAGCATTATACTCTAAGACCTTTGGCCCATCGGGGGTGAGCATAAGTCCAAAAAAGATCACGCCCTTAAAGCTTCTGCCTTCCATAGCCATGGCATCAACCGTTGGCTGATAGATGTATTTTTTGCAGAACTCGTCAACCTCTTTTGTGTAAAAGGGGCTTGGGCTAAAGGTTCCCATTCCGCCAGTGTTTAAACCCTGATCGCCGTCCTTAGCGCGCTTGTGATCCTGAGCTGAGGTCATAATCCTTATGGTCTTGCCGTCCACAAAGGAGAGAACGGACACCTCGCGTCCCGTCATAAACTCCTCCACAACAATCCTGTCTCCGGCAGAGCCAAACTGCTTATCAAGCATAAGGGTCTTTACGCCTTCCTTTGCCTCCTGTAGGGTATTACAGATCAGCACGCCCTTTCCCAGTGCCAAACCGTCCGCCTTTAAGACCACGGGCATGGAAGCGGTCTCAAGGTAGCGCAGCGCCTCATCAGGATCATCAAAGGTCTCGTGAGCTGCTGTTGGAATATTATACTTTTTCATAAGCTCCTTTGAAAAAGCCTTAGAGCCCTCTAAGATAGCCGCCTTTTTATCCGGGCCAAAAACCCTAAGCCCCTTTGCCTTAAAGACGTCAACTATCCCTCCAACCAGCGGATCATCCATTCCGACCACAGTCAGATCAATCTTCTTTTCCTCTGCAAACTGGGCAAGCTTTTCAAACTCCATCGCGCCGATTGGAACGCACTCAGCAACTGATGCGATTCCGGCATTTCCCGGAGCGCAGTAAATCCTCTCCACACGGCTGCTCTGAGCTATTTTCCAGCAGATCGCATGCTCTCTGCCGCCGCCGCCAACTACCAATATCTTCATGCTGTGTCTCCTTTATATATGCCAGGATCATCGGTTTAATCCCACATGAGCTTCCTCATAAGCAGGCGAAAGCCCCTGGGATTCCTAACCCCGACATCTTATCTGTTCTACCTATTTTAACTTCACTGTCTTATATGAGCAATTTTATCCTCGACAAACACCTTTCCTCTGGCTATCAGATCGATTGCCCTAGGGAGTATCACCCATTCAGCCTCCTCCATTATCCTGCGCTGTAAATCTTGCGGCGTATCGCCCTCGCACACCTCTACAGCCTTTTGTAAAATGATCGGCCCTGTATCCGTCCCCTCGTCAACAAAATGCACTGTCGCACCGGATACCTTTACTCCCCTGTCAAGCGCCTTTTCGTGAACCTTTAGCCCATAGCAGCCTGTTCCGCAAAATGAAGGGATGAGCGAGGGATGAATGTTTATTATGCGGTTCTTATACCTTTTAATCATCTCCTCCGGGATAATCACAAGATATCCTGCAAGGACGATCAGATCCACGCCGTATGAATCTACGGCCTCCAAAAGTGCATCCTCAAACGCCTTTCTGTTATCAAAGCTTTTAGGGCTGATGCACTTAGCAGGAATACCCGCCTTTCTCGCCCGCTCTAGTGCATAGGCATTTAGATTATTGCTTATCACAAAGGAGATTTTTGTGTTTGAAATCTCACCGCCCTTTACCTTATCTATGATGGCCTGAAGGTTGGTTCCTCCGCCGGACACCAGCACGCCTATCTTTAGCATACCGTCACTCCCTTTTTCCCAGAAACCGCCTTGCCCACAAGATAAGCCTTCTCTCCGACAGCCTCTAAGGCCGCAATTGTCTTTTCTGCGTCTCCAGCGTCCACTGCTAAAAGCATTCCAATACCCATGTTGTAGGTATTATACATCACATGCTCCTCTACGTTTCCTTTTTTTTCAATCAGCTTAAAGATAGGAAGCACTGGATAGCTGTCCTTTTTTACATTTGCGTG
>CAZYLH010000015.1:19418-25986 GCA_964648695.1 uncultured Lachnospiraceae bacterium
CAATCAGCTTAAAGATAGGAAGCACTGGATAGCTGTCCTTTTTTACATTTGCGTGAACGCCCTCCGGAAGCATTCTTGGAATATTCTCATAAAAGCCGCCGCCGGTGATATGACTGCACCCCTTAATGGTAACCCCAGCTTCCTTAACTTGCTTTAAGGCTTTTACATATATTCTAGTTGGCGTAAGCAAAGACTCTCCAAGAGTAGTTCCCAGCTCCTCGTAATATGTGTTTAAGGCTTCCTTTTCCATGGGGAATACCTTCCTCACCAGTGAAAAGCCGTTTGAGTGCACTCCGGATGAAGCTATGCCTATAAGCGCATCTCCGGGCTTTATGTCCTTGCCTGTGATCATGTCCTTTTTGTCAACAATTCCAACCGCAAAGCCAGCCAGATCATATTCATCCTCCGGCATAAGACCGGGGTGTTCTGCAGTCTCACCGCCGATAAGCGCGGCACCTGACAAAACGCAGCCCTCTGCCACACCGCTAACAATATCGGCAATCTTTTCCGGAATATTTTTCCCGCAGGCGATGTAGTCAAGGAAAAACAAAGGCTCTGCTCCAGCACAGGCGATGTCGTTTACGCACATGGCAACGCAGTCTATGCCGACAGTGTCGTGCTTGTCCAAAAGAAACGCCAGCTTGATCTTGGTTCCCACGCCGTCCGTGCCGGACACCAAAGTAGGCTCCTCCATCGCACAAAAGCTCTTCATGTCAAAGGCTCCCGAAAAGCCGCCGATTCCCCCTAACACCTCCGGGCGCATGGTTCTCTTAATATGTTCCTTCATCAACTCCACTGATCTGTAGCCGGCCTCGATGTCAACGCCTGAATGCTTGTAGTCCATAGTTTCCTCCTAAATATTTTTTCGTTAGAAATTATATCTCCAAATCCCTTCTGCTTCCCAGCACGCGAGCGCCGTTTATTATGCTTATCACACCGCACACTATCCCGCAAACAATGACGATCACTCCAACTGCAATCCCGCTTGCCCCTGCGCCAACAAGTTTTTTTGATGTCTTCTCGTTCATATAAGCCTCCTGATAAATAAGTTTTAACTCCTTTACTTCACGCCGTATATCTCGTAATATTTATCTATAGCTTCCTTTAGTGCATCGTCGATCACAATCCGCCCCTTATACTCACGGTTATAGAGATACTCCACGACCTCCTTCATGGAGACGATGGCATTTGTCTCAAAGCCGTAGAGCTCCTTAATCTCCTCTAGGGCGCCCTTGTCCCCCTTTCCTCTCTCACAGCGGTTTAGGGAAACCTCAAGGCCGATGATATCAACATCTGCCTGTGCGCGCAATATGGGTATGGTCTCTTCCATGGACTTTCCGGAAGTGGTCACGTCCTCTATCACCACTAGCCTGTCACCATCCTTTATCTGACTTCCTAGAAGAATCCCCGTATCTCCGTGATCCTTTACCTCTTTTCTGTTGGAGCAGTAACGGATCTCCTTATCATAAAGCTTGTGAAAGGCGATGCATGTGGCAACGCTTAGAGGAATCCCCTTATATGCCGGTCCAAAAAGCACGTCAAAATCCTCACCGTAATCCTTATGGATGGCCTTTGCATAAAACTCTCCCAGCCTCATCAGCTGCGAGCCTGTGACATACGCGCCCGCATTCATAAAAAACGGGGATTTTCTTCCGCTTTTAAGTGTAAAATCCCCAAATTTCAAAACGTCGCAGTCAATCATAAATTCTATAAATTCCTGCTTGTAGCGTTCCATATTCTGTTTACCTCCAGTGCACTGGTATACTCAACCATAAACTATGATGCCTACATGTCAAAAGGTCTTGCACCCATTTATAAACATCATTACCTTTCTAGCATAAATCCAAATTTTTGTCCATATATCACAGGAAAGAAGCGGCTAAATTTTATTTATCTCACCGCTCCGATTAAATCCCTTATATCCTCCACACCGTACTGTTCCATGTAGCTTACAATGCCCTCTAGCACATCGATAGTTGCATGTGGATTTGCAAAATTTGCCGTTCCCACTGCCACTGCGCTCGCCCCTGCAAGAATAAACTCCAGAGCGTCCTCTCCTGTGGCAATGCCACCCATGCCGATTATCGGTATATTTACCGCCTGGGCGACCTGATAAACCATCCGCACAGCTACCGGGCGTATGCATGGCCCTGACATGCCGCCGGTTTTATTTGCCAGCGCAAAAGTTCTCCTATGCACATCGATCTTCATACCGGTGATGGTATTAATCAGTGAGATGATATCCGCTCCGCCCTCCTCAACAGCCTTTGCCATAAGGGCTATATCCGTCACGTTGGGGCTTAGCTTCATTATAACCGGCTGCTTTGCGTGATCTTTTATTGCCCTTGTTATCTCCTCGGCGGCCTTCGGATCCTGACCAAAGGCGATACCGCCCTCCTTTACATTTGGGCATGAAATATTTATTTCAAGGAAATCTACTGGCTCGTCGGCAAGCCTTTCAACCACCTCAATATAGTCCGACACGCTCTTTCCACAGACATTGACAATTACCTTCGTATCAAACCTCTTTAAAAACGGAAGGTCCCTCTTACAAAAAACTTCAACACCGGGGTTTTGAAGACCTATAGCGTTTAGCATTCCGCTAGGTGTCTCCGCAACGCGCGGTACAGGATTACCGGGCCATGCAACATTTGCGACACCCTTAGTCACAACACCCCCAAGGCGGTTTAAATCCACAAACTCGCTGTATTCCATCCCGGAGCCAAATGTTCCAGAGCACTCTAACACTGGGTTTTTCAGCTCAACACCGCATAGGTTCACAGAAGTCTTCATCACAGCTCCACCTCCTTGGCGTTAAACACCGGCCCGTCAGCACAGACCCTCTTGTTTTTAACATAGGAGTGATGATCCACATCCTTTGAGGTACACACGCAGCCAAGGCAGGCTCCGATACCGCACGCCATGCGCTCCTCTAAGGAAAGATAAGCTTCCATACTCTGCTCTTTCGAATAGGCCTTTATAGCCCGAAGCATGGGAGAAGGCCCGCAGGCATAGATAACCTCGCCTGTTATACTTTTTTGTCTAATGGCGTCTAAGACATTTCCCTTTACGCCTACGCTCCCGTCCTCTGTGGCTATGGTCACCGTGCCGTACTCCTTAAATTCATCTGCCAAAAAGCACACATCCCTATATCCAAGAACAATCTGGATATCCTCTTTCTTCATGCCGGACAGATGCAGTGACCTGGCCATCTCAAGCATCGGCGGAATTCCAATGCCGCCGCCAGCAAGGATAACTGGCTTATCAGATAGAGAAAAACCGTTTCCAAGCGGGCCCACAACCCGCAGTGTCATTTCCGGCTTAAGCCTTGAAAACTCCTCCGTGCCATACCCCACTACTCTATAGACCAAGCGGATGGTCTTATTTTCCCTGTCTATACCGCACAGGCTTATAGGGCGCGGAAGAAGGTGTGCCCCGTCGTCACAGTAAAGGGACACAAACTGTCCGGCTTTTGCATCAAGGGCGATGTTATCAGTCTTTAAAACAAGGTCATAGATTTTGTCGCAGAGGCATCCCTGCGAGACAACTACCACCCGCTCTGCGTATTTTGCCATATTCGTATACCTTCCCAGCATAAATTTACGCTTTAGTGTAAGAAAAGCGCTTATCTAAAAAATAGAGGCGATATCTTCTATCATGTCCAAAGCCGCAGCTCTTGCCGCCTCATCAAAATGCTCCTCGCCGTACTTTGCATACTTCTCCTGCTTATATGCGGCGATGATTCCTCTTGATGAATTTACAATCGCTCCAAGGCCGTCCTCATCAAAGTATGGCCTTAAATCCTTTGCAGTCGCTCCCTGAGCACCATAGCCAGGGACAAGGATGTACGCCTTTGGCATCACGCCTCTTAAGATTTTTCCCATCTCAGGATAGGTCGCACCGACAACAGCACCTACATAGCTGTAGGAGCTTCCCATGCAGTCCTTACCCCACTCATCAACCATCGCGCCAACCAGCTCATACAGGGGCTTGCCATCTACTAAACGATCCTGCAGTTCCCCGCTTGATGGGTTTGATGTCTTTACAAGGACAAAAATCCCCTTCTTCTCACTCTTACACACATCCACAAACGGCTTAATGCCGTCAGACCCAAGATACGGGTTTACCGTGGCAAAATCCTCATCAAAAACCGGAAAAGTGGCGCTTCCAACCGTCACCTTTCCCAGGTGCGCAGTAGCATATGCAGCGGATGTAGAGCCAATATCACCCCTCTTTACATCGCCAATCACAATCATACCTTTACTCTTAGCATAATCCACAGTTTTCTTGTAGGCACTAAGCCCCGGAATGCCAAACTGCTCATACATGGCAATCTGCGGCTTTACGGCTGGCACGATGTCATAAATCTTATCAATTATCCCCTTATTATACTGCCATACCGCCTCGCCGGCAGCCTCTAAGGTCTCCCCGTACTGCTTTATCGCTGCCATTAAAAGATGCCCCGGCATATAGGATAACATCGGGTCAAGCCCGACCACCACCGGCGCATTTTTCTTTTTGATCTGTTCTACAAGTCTGTCAATCATATCCGCACCTCCAAAGGTCCATCTTTTATCAAGTGTTTTTTTATTTATACTGATAGACAATCCGTCCGTTTACCAAGGTGTAACGCACCCTTCCCCAAACCTCTTTTCCGCCAAATGGAGTGTTCTTTCCCTTAGAGACAAAGTTTTTGGGGTCTATCACATACTTATCATTCGGGTCGATGATTGTTATATCCGCCGTCTTTCCCACAGATAGATCTCCTCTGTCAATCTTTAAGATCCTCGCCGGATTATAGCTCATCTTCTCCACCATCTGTAAAGGAGTCAGATGCCCTGGGCGCACCAAGTGCGTGATGGTTAGGGCGACAGCGGTCTCGCTTCCGACAATCCCAAAGGGCGCTGCGTCTATCGGCTTTTTCTTTTCTTCTGCCGTATGTGGCGCATGGTCTGTTGATATGCAGTCCATAACGCCATCCTTTAACCCCTGTATCAGAGCGTCTACATCCGCCCGGCTTCTAAGCGGCGGGTTCATCTTGTAATTGGCATCCCCTTCTTTTATATCCTCATCCGTCATGCAAAAGTGATGTGGGCAAACCTCCGCCGTGACGTTTAATCCGTCATTTTTCGCCTGCCTTACCATATGTACGCTATCCGCAGTTGAGCAGTGGCAAAGGTGCAGTCTAACTCCCGTCTCCTTTGCAAGCAGAATATCTCTTGCGACGATCACATCCTCTACTGCGTTTGTGATGCCCCTTACGCCAAGCTCATCCGCTTTCTTTCCCGCATTTATACAGCCGCCCCTGACAAGATTTTTATCCTCACAGTGAGCCATCACAACCATATCGTTTTTAGCCGCCAGCCCCATGCCCTCTGCGTACAGGGCTGCATTCATCACCGACTTTCCATCCTCCGAGATGGCGCGAACACCCATATCCGCCATCGCCTGAATTTGCGCCAGTTTCTCGCCCTGCTGACCTTCTGTCACCGCTCCGACCGGATAGATATTTATGGGGCTTTTGCGTGCGGCTTCTTCATAGATGTAGCCCACCACCTCAGGACAGTCAGTCACCGGATTAGTGTTTGGCATACAGCATACAGATGTAAAGCCGCCCTTGGCCATCGCCTTAGAGCCGGTCTCTATGGTCTCTTTTTCTAAAAAGCCGGGATCCCGCAGATGAACATGCAGGTCGATAAGCCCGGGACAAACATAGCACCCCTTAGCGTCAATCACCTGAATATCAGGTGTGATAGAAAAGCTCTCTGTCTCTTTCGGTGTTGTTCTTCTTGCTATTATTCCGTCCTTTATCCAGAGATCCACCTGCGCGTCCGTACCAGTCGCAGGGTCTAAGAGTCTCCCATTTTTTATAAGCAGCATGTATGTTTCCTTCCTAACTTAGATCATTCCCTTAGTGGAGAGCACACCACTTATTCGCTCATCTTTTGCCACCGCCTCATCAAGCGCCTTTGAAAACGCCTTAAACATCGCCTCTGCTACATGGTGGTCATTTTCCCCGTAAAATTCCTTTATATGTAAATTCATTCCGGCAGAGTAGCTTACAGCGTAGAAGAATTCGCGCACCATCTGTGTGTCCATATCTCCCATGCGCTCTCCCTTAAAGCATGCATCATATACAAAGTATGGCCTTCCCCCAAGGTCTATCGCACACATAACTAAAGCCTCATCCATTGGAAGGATGCAGCTGCCATATCGTCTGATACCCGTTTTGTCTAAAAGAGCCTCTCGTATCGCATTTCCCAGGACAATTCCACAGTCCTCAACGGTGTGGTGACTGTCCACGATGAGATCGCCCTTACATGTTAATTCCAGGTCAAAAAGCCCGTGCCTTGCAAAGCCCTCCAGCATATGGTCAAGGAAGCCCACACCTGTGCCAACCTTCACGATACCATTTCCGTCTAAATTTAGCTCCAATGATATGTCCGTCTCTCTTGTCTTTCTAACTAGCGTCGCTGTTCTCATTCCCCCTGCCTTTCTGTTACGAACTTCATTTATTGCTTGAGTATATCACACCCCTTTGCCTTATGCAAGCAAATTAGGCTCTTTG
>CAZYLH010000016.1:0-11238 GCA_964648695.1 uncultured Lachnospiraceae bacterium
CTGGGGCTTTCTTATGGAGGAGAACTATGGTAAGAGAACTAGCAAAAAGTATCAGGGAGTATAAAAAGGCTTCCATTGCCACGCCCATACTGGTGACGGTTGAGGTTGTCATGGAATGTGCTATTCCCTATACCACAGCCCTTTTGGTAAACCAAATTAAGAGTGGATGCGGTATGAGCGTTATCTTAGAATACGGCGCAGCGCTTGTACTGATGGCGTTTATTTCACTTATTTTTGGCGCGCTCGCCGGCTCAACCTGCGCCACCGCATCCTGTGGTCTGGCAAAGAATTTGCGCCAGGATATGTTTTACAGCGTGCAGGACTATTCATTTGAAAACATTGATAAGTTCCTGACATCATCCCTGGTGACCCGTATGACTACGGACGTCACAAATGTACAAAACGCCTACATGATGATTATAAGAACAGCTATCCGCTGCCCATTAATGCTTATATTCGCCTTTACGATGGCAGTTGTCATGGGAGGAAAGATGGCATGGATTTTTTTGGTTGTAGCGCCCATATTGACATTTGGTCTGGGAGTGGTCATTTATAAGACCATACCGCTGTTTAGAAAAACCTTTAAGAAATATGACAACCTAAACAGCTCCATTCAGGAAAACGTAAACGCCATGAGAGTGGTTAAGTCCTTTGTAAGAGAGGATTATGAGGAGGAGAAGTTTGGCGCTGTCGCAGATGATGTCTGCAAGGATTTCACAAAGGCAGAGCGTATCTTAGCGGTAAACGGACCATTGATGCAGTTTTGTATCTACACGGTTATGGTTTTTGTCCTCTCCTTTGGCTCATATACCATCATCTCATCCATGGGACTTGACCTAGATGTTGGACAGTTTTCCGCGCTTTTGACATACAGCTTTATGATCCTTAACAGTCTTATGATGCTGTCAATGGTCTTTGTTATGATCACAATGGCAGGAGAATCCGGAAAGCGTATTGTGGAAGTCCTTCAGGAAAAGAGCACTCTCACAAATCCCGAAAATCCCATTTATGAGGTTAAGGACGGATCAATTTCCTTTGATCATGTGAGCTTTAAGTATTCTGATAAAGCAGAGCGGATGGCTTTAAGTGACATAAATCTAAAGATCCATTCCGGTGAGACGATCGGAATCATCGGAGGAACAGGTTCATCTAAGTCCTCCCTTATTCAGTTAATTTCAAGACTTTACGATGTGACAGAAGGTTCAGTAAAGGTTGGCGGGATCGATGTAAGGCAGTATGATCTGGAAACTTTGAGAAACCAGGTGGCAGTTGTTCTTCAGAAAAACGTGCTTTTTTCTGGAACCATCAAGGAGAACCTTCGTTGGGGAAATAAGGAGGCCACGGATGAAGAGCTTATAGAGGCATGTAAACTGGCATGCGCGGATGACTTCATCACCCAGCTTCCAAACGGCTATAACACCTATATTGAGCAGGGTGGTACAAATGTCTCCGGCGGACAAAGACAGAGGCTTTGCATCGCCAGGGCGCTTCTTAAAAAGCCAAAGATTTTGATCTTGGACGATTCCACCAGTGCGGTGGATACTAAGACAGACGCAAGTATCCGCAAGGCCATGAGAGAGTATATTCCTCAGACCACGAAGATCATCATTGCCCAGCGTACAGCCTCAGTCGAGGATGCCGACAGGATCATTGTCATGGAGGGTGGCTTCATCAACGCGGTTGGAACACATAAGGAACTGCTTGAGAGCAATGATATTTACCGCGAGATTTACATTTCACAGAATAAGGCACAGGAAGAGTAAACCGTGGGCCGCGTATATATGGAGGAACTATGACTAAAAAGAAAACATGGAAAAGCAATACAGTGGTGCGGCTTTTAAAAACCATTAAAGAGTTTTATCCGGTAATGCTGCCCATTACAATATTATGTATTATTTTTAACGCAGTTGTCAGCTCAATCCCCGCCATTTTTATGCAGAATGTTATTCAAGTTGTTGAGGAGAGCTGGGAGAGCGGAGACTGGGACGGTGTAAGCACACAGATCTTAACCTATGTCGCCATACTGGCAGCCTTTTATCTGCTGTCTCTGGTGGCAGGTGTGATCTATCAGCAGCTTATGGCCATTATCACCCAGGGAAGCTTAAAAAAGCTTCGCGTTAAGATGTTTAATGGTATGCAGCGCCTTCCGATTAAATACTTTGACACTCATAACCATGGTGATATCATGAGCCACTACACAAATGATATCGATTCTCTTCGCCAGATGATTTCACAGAGCTTTCCCCAGCTTCTGGTTTCAAGCGTTATGGTGCTGACGGTATTTTTTATTATGCTGTATTTTAGCTTATGGCTTACCATCGTGCTTATGGTGGGTGTGGTGGTAATGTTCTTTGTCACCAAGAGAATCGGCGGAGGCTCCGCAAAATACTTCTTCCGCCAGCAGGTGTCCCTCGGAAAAGTTGAAGGCTTTATTGAGGAGATCATGAACGGTCAGAAGGTTGTAAAGGTTTTCTGCCACGAGGAGGAAAGCAAGGCGGATTTTGACCGCTTTAACCAGGAACTTTTTGATCAGTCACGCAGTGCAAACAGATATGCCAATACCCTTGCCCCGATTCTCAATAATGTGGGAAATATTCTCTATGTTGTTGTTGCCATCGCGGGCGGCGGCCTTTTGCTTTTAAATGTGCCGAGTGTCAGTTTTTCCGGCATGAGCTTTGGAATAAGCATCTTGGTGCCGTTTTTAAATATGACCAAGCAGTTTGTTGGAAATATCAACCAGGTATCAAACCAGATAAACTCCGTGGTCATGGGACTTGCGGGAACAGAGCGTATTTTTAACCTGATGGATCAGGCACCTGAGGTGGATGAGGGCTATGTCACCCTTGTAAATGCCCGTGAGGAAAACGGAGAGATTGTGGAGTGTTCAGAAAGAACCGGAATGTGGGCATGGAAGCATGTGCACCAGGCGGATAAGAGCGTGACATACACAAAGCTTACGGGAGATGTTCGCCTTTTTGATGTGGACTTTGAGTATGAGCAGGGTAAGACAATCCTTCACAATATCTCCCTGTACGCAAAGCCCGGTCAGAAGGTGGCGTTTGTGGGTGCTACCGGAGCAGGAAAGACAACCATCACAAACCTGTTAAACCGTTTCTATGACATAGCTGACGGAAAGATCAGATACGACGGGATTAATATTAACAAGATTAAAAAGAGTGATCTGCGCCATTCCCTAGGGATAGTGCTCCAGGACACAAACCTTTTTACAGGAACTGTTATGGAAAACATTCGCTATGGAAAGCTTGACGCTACGGACGAGGAGTGCATCGCTGCGGCAAAGCTTGCGGGAGCGGATGATTTTATCACACGTCTGCCGGAGGGCTATCAGACTCACCTTACCGGAAACGGCGCAAACCTCTCGCAGGGACAGCGCCAGCTTCTCTCAATCGCAAGAGCTGCTGTTGCAAATCCCCCTGTTATGATTTTGGATGAGGCTACATCATCCATAGACACGCGTACAGAGGCGATTGTACAGCGGGGTATGGATGCCTTAATGGAGGGCAGGACTGTCTTTGTGATAGCGCATCGTCTTTCTACCGTAAAGAATTCGGATGTTATCATTGTATTAGATCACGGAAGAATTATTGAGCGCGGAAGCCATGATGACTTGATCGCACAGAAAGGACAGTATTATCAGCTCTATACTGGAGCATTTGAATTAGAATAAGAGCTTTTTGGCGTACTTTGGAGGAAGCAGTATGTCGGATATAATCGTTGTGGGCGGTGGCGCAGCCGGGATGATGGCGGCCATCGCCGCCGCGCAAAACGGACATCATGTAAGCCTCATAGAGAGAAATGAAAAGCTTGGAAAGAAGGTATACATCACGGGAAAGGGGCGTTGTAACGTGACAAACGCCTGTGACCGTGATGACTTCTTTTTAAGCGTTGTTTCTAACCCCAAATTTTTATACAGCGCATTTGATAGCTTTAGTAATTTTGATCTTATGGAGGCACTAACGGAGTGGGGCCTGCCGCTAAAGGTGGAACGAGGGCAGAGGGTTTTTCCGGTGAGTGATAAGTCATCGGACGTAATTAAGACCCTACAAAAAAAGCTTGAGGCACTTGGGGTTAAAATCTGTCTTAATAAAAAAGTAGATGAGCTGGTCTTTAAGCAGGTGGATGAAAAGAGCGTCTGTGTGGGCGTAAAGGTGGATGGAAAAACCATTCATGCGGATGCAGTGATCGTTGCAACGGGCGGACTGTCATATCCGCAGACCGGCTCTGATGGCGATGGATACCGCTTTGCAAAAAATGCGGGACACCACATAACACCGCTCTATCCATCCCTTGTGGGATTTAGGTGCAGTGAAGATATCCCTGCAAGGCTTTCAGGGGTGTCACTTAAAAACGTAGAGGCACGTATATATGATATGAAGGAAAAAGCATCTGCTAAAAAAAAGCCGCTCTATACCGGCTTTGGCGAGATGCTCTTTACGCATTTTGGGGTAAGTGGCCCCCTGATGCTAACCGCCTCCGCAGATCTTGCGGATAAGATGGATGGTAAAAAACGCCTTGTCATTGATCTAAAACCGGCGCTAAGCCATGAGCAGCTTGATAAGCGCATTTTAAGGGCTTTTGAGGAAAATCACTTAAAAAGCTTTAAGAGCGCGGTGGGAGGGGTGCTTCCAGGAAAGCTTCTTGATGAAGTGATTATGGCAAGTGGAATCTCTTTCGAAAAGAAGGTCAGTGAGATTACGAGAAGTGAGCGGCAGAATTTCATTTCTGTGCTAAAGGGGTTTTCATTGACAATAACAGGACTTTTGGGATATAATGAGGCGGTTGTGACAAAGGGCGGTATATCAGTCCTAGAGATTGACCCCAAAACTATGGAATCAAAAATTGTATCACGGCTGTATTTTGCGGGTGAGGTGCTTGACTTAGACGCCTACACCGGAGGATTTAATTTGCAGATTGCCTGGAGCACGGGCTATGCAGCCGGCAGTCACATACGGTACTGATAAAAACCAGAAAGGATGACGCTATGGCATTTAATATAGCGATTGACGGCCCTGCGGGAGCGGGAAAGAGCACCATCGCGAGGATGGTCGCAAAAAAACTGGATATCATCTATGTCGACACCGGAGCGATGTATCGCGCAATGGCGCTCTATGCTCTAAGACAGGGAATTGACGGATTAGATGAGGGGAGGGTGAGCGCCTGTCTAAAAGACGTAAATATCTCCCTAAGTTTTCAGGACGGCGAGCAGTGCGTGCTCCTTAACGGAGAAAATGTAAACGGCCTTATACGTACGCCCCAGATATCTGCCATGGCTTCAAGGATCTCCGTATATGCGGATGTGAGAAAGAAGCTTGTAAGCGAGCAGCAAAGGATTGCAAAGAATACGGACCTTGTAATGGACGGCAGGGACATAGGTACCTGTGTGCTCCCTAACGCAATTCTAAAAATCTATCTTACTGCCTCATGTGATGTGAGGGCAAAGCGCCGCTTTGACGAGATGGTGGAGCGCGGAGAAAACTGTGATTTAGAAAAGATCATAGAGGAGATAAAGGAGAGGGATGATCGGGATATACACCGTGAGATTTCTCCTCTTACACAGGCTAAGGATGCCGTCCTTATTGATACCTCTGATATGACAATTTCACAGGTGGTGGATAATATAATGGAGCTTGTAAAGGAGCGCAGATAAGATGGATCTGATTACGGCAAAGACCGCTGGTTTTTGCTTCGGAGTAAAAAGAGCGGTCGATCAGGTTTACGCTCAGTTAGAGGAAGGGACTGCCCCCCTATACACCTATGGCCCGATCATCCATAACCAGGAGGTGGTTAAGGAGCTAGAGGGTATGGGAGTGCACGTCCTAGGTGAAGACCAGGCGGCTTTACAAAAGGGTGAGGGACGGGTTATCATCCGCTCCCATGGAGTGAGCAGGGCTGTTCAGCAAATGCTTGAATGTAAGGGCTATGAGGTTTTAGACGCCACATGTCCTTTTGTAAAAAAGATCCATAGGATCGTTAGTGAAAAGAGCGCCGAGGGCTATAAGGTATTAATTGCCGGAAATGAGGACCATCCGGAGGTGCAGGGTATTATCGGGTGGTGTAGCGGCCCTGTTAAGGTGATTACTGAGCCGGAGGATGTCGATAATCTGCCCGAGGAATTTAAAGACAGGGTCTGCATTGTGGCTCAGACGACATTTAATTATAATAAATTTCAACTTGTTCTTGCAAAATTGGAGAAAATCCTGTATGATGGTATGGTGTTTAATTCAATTTGCAATGCGACTCAGGAAAGACAGATTGAGGCGAGAGAGATTGCGTCCGGAGTGGATTGTATGCTGGTGGTTGGAGACCAGCACAGCTCTAACACGCAAAAACTCTACGAGATTTGTCGGCAGGAATGCAAAAACACGCATTTCGTTGAGACAGCGCGTGATTTGGATCCTCGCTGGTTTGAGAATGCAAATAAAGTGGGCATAACGGCGGGGGCATCCACTCCGCATAAAATTATAGAGGAGGTTCAAACATATGTCAGAGAGTTTTGAACAGATGTTAGAAGAAAGTTTTAGAACGATTTCAAATGGTGATGTGGTAACGGGAAGTGTTATCGATGTAAAGCCGGACGAAATCGTATTAAATATCGGTTACAAGGCCGATGGAGTTGTATCCAGAAGCGAGTATACAAATGTCCCCGGTGCAGATCTTACCACCATGGTAAAGGTTGGAGATGAGCTTACATGTAAGGTGATAAAGCTAAATGACGGTGAGGGTCAGGTTCTCTTATCATATCGCCGTCTTGCTGCTGAAAGAGGAAATCAGCGCCTGCAGGAGGCTTTCGAGAATCAGGAAGTTTTAAAGGCACAGGTTAATCAGGTTCTCTCCGGTGGCTTGAGCGTAGTTGTGGAAGAGGCAAGGGTGTTTATTCCTGCCAGCCTTGTATCAGATGTATACGAGAAGGATCTTACAAAGTATCAGGATCAGGAGATTGAGTTTGTTATCACAGAGTTTAATCCCAAGAAGCGCCGTATCATCGGAAACGCTAAGACCCTGATTTTAGCAAAGAAGGAGAAGGAGCGCGAGGAGCTCTTTGCCCGCATCAGCGAGGGCCTTGTTGTTGAGGGTAAGGTTAAGAATATCACAGATTTTGGCGCATTTGTTGATCTTGGCGGAGCTGACGGCCTGATCCACATCAGCGAGATGGGCTGGAACCGTATGGAAAACCCCAAGAAGGTCTTTACGGTTGGTCAGGAGGTTACCGCGTTTATCAAGGAGATCAACGGGGATAAGATTGCTCTTAGCATGAAGTTCCCTGATCAGAATCCCTGGCTTCATGCAGAGGAGAAGTATGGCACAGGCTCAATCGTGACAGGTAAGGTTGTTCGTATGGCGGACTTTGGCGCGTTTGTAGAGCTTGAGAGCGGCATTGACGCTCTGCTCCATGTTTCCCAGATTTCTAAGGAGCGTATAGGAAAGCCCTCCGATGTGCTTAGCATTGGCCAGGAGATCACAGCTAAGGTTGTAGATTTTATTAAGGAAGAGCATAAGATCAGTCTTAGCATGAAGGCTCTTATTGAGGATGATGCAGAGGAGACTGTGACTGCTGATGAGGTAGAGGAGACCACAGAGGAGTAATCCTTTAAAAGTCTCTTTGGTGATTGTGTAAAATTAGGCTGCGCTTTATGGCGCAGCCTTTTTAACATCTATAGGGAAACGCTTATGTATACAGTTGAAGAAAAGCTTTTTGATATTCCGGATCTATGCGGACTGCTTCCAGAAAATCCACTCTTTTTTGATATCGAGACAACGGGGCTTTCTGTTAAAAATGCCGCGATATATCTTATAGGCGTGGTCTATCAGAGCGGTGGGCAGTGGTGCCTTCGTCAATGGTTTGCGACAGAAAGACGTCAGGAGATGGATATTTTACAGGCGTTTTTAGATTTTTCTAAAGATTACCCCGCCCTTATCCATTTTAACGGCGATAAATTTGATCTGCCATTTATAAAGGCATGTGCAAAGCAGTATAATCTAGACCATGAGCTATCAAAAAAGGAGAGCCTTGATCTTTGCAGCTCTCTTCGTCCCATGGCACCCTTTTTGGGGATGGAGAGACGTAAGCAGAAAAGCTTTGAGGAGAGGGTTGGGCATCTGCGTGAGGATATATACTCCGGAGGGGAGCTTATACGCGTTTATGAGGACTATTTAAAAAACCATTCGGAAAAGCTCTGTAAGACCCTGCTTTTACACAATCACGATGATTTAAGGGGAATGCTCTTTGTCGCATCTGCTCTTTCCTATGAGCGCTTCCTAAAGCAGCCGGTAAAACTTTTGTCCACGGAAGAAGCGCAGGATGAAGCGGTTTTAAGATTAGAGTCAGAAGGCCCGTTTAAGGTGCCGGCTTTAGCGCAGGCTTCTTATGAGGGCATGTCTATCTCTGTAAATGACAGTGAGATAATCCTTAGAGTTCCAGTTAAAAACGGCGCGGTACGCTTCTACTTTACGGACTATCAGAATTATTATTATCTTCCAAAGGAAGACACAGCAGTACACAAAAGCGTAGGGATTTATGTAGATGCGCAGTTTAGAAAGAAGGCAACGCCAGGCACCGCCTATCAGTGGGCCCCCCTAAAGCTTTTAGAGGAAAATCCTAACCAGCTTGATGCCTATGTGCACAGGCTTTTTTATCACTATATCTTTAGAAAAACAAGCCGGAAAAGGCGCGGGCAATAGAACATTTGGTTGATTTTTATGTCCGCATATGCTACCATTAAGAGGCGATTTTTTCCGGAGGGGATGATACATATGATTGCTACGATCAAGGGAACGGTTATATTAACGGATGTCGGCTCTGTTGTCGTGGAGTGCGGCGGTATCGGATATCAGATTTTTGTGACAAGCAAAGTGGTGCAAAACGCCTTTGTGGGAAGCAAGGTCATGCTTTATACATATATGCATGTAAAGGATGACGGCATTTTACTTTTTGGCTTTTCTTCGCCGGATGAAAAGACACTTTTTGAGCGCCTCTTAGCGGTGAGCGGAGTGGGGCCTAAGGGGGCACTTTCGATACTCTCATTTTTGGGGGCTGACGGGCTTCGCTTTGCGATTGTGTCATCTGATGCAAAGCAGATATCAAAGACACCCGGTATAGGCATAAAAACCGCTCAAAAGATTATCCTTGAGATGAAGGATAAGGTAAATCTTGAGGATACGCTAAAAGACAACTCATCCGGGGAAGGGGCTGGCGGCAGCGCCCTTACGCCGGCGCATAAGGAGGCGGCGATGGCCCTTTGCGCGCTTGGGTATGGAGAGGTCGAAAGCATACGCGCGGTAAATCTTGTGGAGGCTTCTGAGGGACTTGATACAGATGAGATTTTAAAGCTTGCATTAAAAAAACTGCTGTGATTATTATAGTTATGTATAAGAAGTAGTTTTAAATCAAGGAAGTGCATAATGGAAAAACGGATTATTACAACAGAGATGACGCCAGAGGATGTGGTGATAGAAAACCATCTGCGTCCTCAAAGCCTAAGTCAGTACATGGGGCAGGAAAAGCTTAAGGAAACCCTAAGCGTGTATATCCAGGCGGCAAAGGAGAGGCATGAGGCGCTTGACCACCTGCTCTTTTACGGGCCTCCGGGTCTTGGAAAGACCACGCTGGCGGGAGTAATCGCCCATGAGATGGGCACAAACATGAAGATCACTTCCGGACCGGCCATAGAAAAGCCAGGAGAGATGGCGGCAATTCTAAACAGCCTCTCAGAGGGGGACATCCTTTTTGTGGACGAGATCCATCGCCTAAACAGGCAGGTGGAGGAGGTAATGTATCCTGCTATGGAGGATTTTGCCATCGACATTATGATAGGAAAGGGCGAAACCGCAAGATCCATCAGGCTAAATCTCCCCCATTTTACCCTGATCGGGGCGACGACAAGGGCGGGACTTTTAAGCGCACCTTTGCGCGACCGCTTCGGCGTTGTGCACCGGATGGAGTATTATTCTGTCTCTGAACTTGAACAAATTCTTATGCGCTCTGCGCTTGTTTTAAATGTGGAGCTAGACCAAAATGGTGCTAAGGAACTTGCAAGCCGTTCAAGAGGAACGCCGCGTCTTGCAAACCGCCTGTTAAAGAGGGTGCGTGATTTTGCGCAGGTTCGCTATGACGGAGTTATAACAGAGGAGGCGGCCAGATACGCTTTAGATATACTGGATGTGGATGATCTGGGACTGGACTTTGACGACAAGCGGATATTATCCACCATTATAGAAAAATTTGGGGGCGGTCCGGTGGGGCTTGATACCTTAGCGGTGGCTTTAGGGGAGGATGCCGGAACTTTAGAGGATGTATATGAGCCTTACCTCATCCAGAATGGTCTTATCAGCAGAACCCCTAGGGGTAGGGTGGCAACCGTCAGAGCATATCATCATCTTGGGGTTCCTATGCCGCAAGAAAATTGATAAACCCCTTGTCTAATCTATGTTTTTTGTTTATAATGGCGACAGAAAATCAGATGAGGAAGAGGTATTATGATGGAGTCTAAAAGCACAGTTGATGTGATTATCGGCGGCAAGGTCTACACCCTAAGCGGATATGAGGAGGAGGAGTATCTCCATAAGATTGCCGCATATATAAACGGACGTGTCCAGGAACTACAGAATCAAAGCGGTTTTGCAAAACAGAGCGCGGATATGCAGAATATACTTATTCAGCTAAACATCGCGGACGACTATTTCAAGGAGAAAGAGGAAAACGAACGGCTTTTAAGAAAACTTGAGGAACAGAGCAAGGATCTGTACAGTTTAAAGCATGAGCTGGTCTCCTTGAAGATGCTCACTGAGCGGGCAGATAATTAAGACTAAAGAAAATACATAGGGAAGCCTTAAGGAGGACTTCCCTTTCTTTTTTAACGTGTTAAGTTTTAACACTAGGCGGAGGATGATGGGATGGTAAGTAGGCAGGTTGAGCTTCTGGCTCCGGCAGGTTCATTTGAAACCATGAAGGCTGCCTATACGGCGGGGGCAGATGCGGTTTATATAGGCGGACAGCTCTTTGGCGCACGCGCCTACGCTGGTAATCTGGGTGAGGAGCATTTTTTAAACGCCATTGATTATGCCCACATTCGCGGCAAGAAACTATATCTGACAGTCAACACTCTTTTAAAGGATGATGAGATTGAGGGGCAGCTCTATGGATATCTAAAGCTCCTTTATGAGCGCGGCTTGGATGCGGTGATAGTACAGGACTTAGGAGTTTTGCAGTTTGTAAGGGAA
>CAZYLH010000016.1:11338-25325 GCA_964648695.1 uncultured Lachnospiraceae bacterium
CGGCTTGGATGCGGTGATAGTACAGGACTTAGGAGTTTTGCAGTTTGTAAGGGAATATTTTCCGGGACTTTCAATCCATGCCAGCACACAGATGACAGTCACCGGCACCGGAGGAGCCAGGCTCCTAGAAAAGCTTGGGGTGATGCGTGTGGTTCCTGCCAGGGAGCTTTCCCTAGATGAGCTTAAGGCAATACGAGAGGAGACTTCCCTTGAGATAGAGACATTTGTTCACGGAGCCATCTGCTACTCATATTCTGGGCAGTGCCTCTTTAGCAGCCTTGCGGGAGGAAGAAGCGGAAACCGTGGGAGATGCGCTCAGCCATGCAGAAAGCCATATCAGGTTTTAGAGCCTTCAAAAAAAGTGTTAAACCCTAAAAAGGATGAAAAGTATGTCCTTAGCTTAAAAGACATGAATACGCTTAGCCTGCTTCCTAAGATTATAGAGGCGGGGGTTAATTCTTTAAAGATCGAAGGGCGAATGAAAAAGACCGAGTACACCGCCGGTGTGGTCTCAATCTACAGGAAATACTTGGATTTATACATGGCGGGGCAGGATTATAGAGTCTCTCTAGAGGATGAGCGGCGGCTTTTTGATCTGTATAACAGAAACGGTTTTAGTGCGGGGTATTATGAGAAGCATAATGGCAGGGATATGCTGACTCTCTCAGCACCTGCCTTTCGCAGCCACGATGATGCATGGCAGCAGGAGCTTAGAGAAAATTACATAAAAAAAGAATGTAAGCGCAAGATAAGTGGGAGCATAAAGGTAGCGCTAAATGCTCCCGTCACTATAGACCTTTTTGCGGGAGGGACGCATGTAACTGTTAGAGGAGATGAGCCTCTTGTCGCAAAGAATAAGCCCCTTCTTAAAGAGCAGCTTGAAAAACAGCTAAGTAAGCTTGGTGCAAGCGACTTTATATTTTCAAAGCTTACTATAGAGCTTGGAGACGAATGCTTTATGACGGTGGGTCAGATCAATGACCTTAGAAGAAGAGCGATAGAGGAGCTTAAGCGTGAGATTTTAAAGCCCTTTTTTAGAAAGGCAATAGCCTATCATCCCTATAAAGATGGAGATGCCTGTAAAAATGAACAGACGCCAATCTATACCACAGGGGTATACAATGCAGAGGCGCGAAACTATACCAAGCAGGTACATAATGCGAGCACACCAATCTATACCGCGCAGGTTCACAACAAAGATCAGCTAAGGGCTGTTTTGCAGGATGAGAAGATTGCGGAGATATATATTGATGACAGCACCGTAAAGCCTGACGAGTGGAAGATGACTGCAGAAAAGGTGAAAAAATCTAAAAGAAAGTGCTTTTATCACATGCCGCACATCTTTAGAAGAGCTCATCAAATCTATTATGATACCCACTTAGATTTGCTTATAAAGGCGGGCTTTGACGGGTTTTTGCTGGGAAGTCTTGAAAGTTTCTGGTATTTAAAAAGCAGAGAAGTTAATGGCCTGATGGTGGCGGATCATAATCTCTACACCACAAACAGACGGGCAGAGGGCCTTCTTTTTAAGCTTGGCATCTCTAAAACCACAGCCTCCTTAGAATTAAATGAAAAGGAGCTTTATGGGCGCGGGCTGGATAGATCTGAGCTTATAGGATATGGGTATACGCCCATGATGTATAGCGCAAACTGTGTTTTAAATACCCTTGTGGGCTGCAAACGGGGCATTAAAGAAAAGGAGAAAAAGCTTTATTTACAGGATGAGACGGGGAGGCGTTTTAGTGTACTGTGCGACTGTAAATTTTGCTGCAATACCATCCTAAACTGCGACCCGTTATATATTTTAGACTATACGAAAAAACTGGAAAAACTAAATCCTGCCTCGGTAAGGCTTATCTTTACTGTGGAGGATGAGAAAGAGACAAAGGAAATCCTGGGGAGCGCTGTGAGAGGTCTACCCATTAACCATGCCATAACCAGAGGACATTTAAAAAGAGGAGTGGAATAGCTTTGATAAATTTATTGACACAGGCATCAAAATATGTAGCACTGTCTCTGATGGTGGTTTATCTGATCAACGCCTTTTTTATGCTGCAAAGGCAGGGTAAGGGGGAGAGTGTCGGCGCGTACAGATTTGGGATTTTCCTTGTCTTTGGCATACACTGCTCCTGTTTTGTAGCGATCCTTATGCATCAGACTGACCTGGAGTATATAATATTTTATATCGCTCAGGTTGCCTTTTTATTTGCGTTTTCAATGGCGTTTAAGGCGATTTATAAAAAGTGTAATCTCTTAATCCAGAACAATGTACTTTTGCTCTTAGCGGTGGGCTTTGCAATACTTACGCGTCTGGATTTTGACAAGGCGCAGAAGCAATTTTTTATCTGTATCGGTGCGGCGGTGGTTGCCATGATAATGCCAAGGCTTTTAGACAGGCTAAAGGTCACAGGGGTTATCGCAAGCGTCCTAGGCGTCCTTGGCGTCATCCTTCTGGCAGCGGTTTTGCTGCTCTCAAGGACTACCTACGGCGCAAATTTATCCTTAAGCTTTAACGGGATAAGCGTGCAGCCCTCGGAATTTGTAAAGGTCAGCTACGTGCTCCTCATCGCCATGCTCTTTAGAAATAAAAATGACTTTAAGAGGATTTGTCTTGTCACAGTTATTGCGGTGGGTCACACCGGTATTCTGGTGCTCTCTAAGGATCTTGGCGGCGCGTTAATTTACTATATTACCTTTCTTGCCATGCTATATGTGGCGTCCGGAAAGAAGCGCTATCCTCTACTTGGAAGCGTTCTGCTTGGCCTAGGTGGTGTGGCTGCGACATTTTTATTTAGCCATGTGCGGGTTAGGATTACCGCCTGGCTTGACCCGTGGAGCGTGATCGAAAATGAAGGCTATCAGATCACCCAGTCCCTCTTTTCCATTGCAAACGGCAGCTGGTTCGGACTGGGGCTCTATGAGGGGCAGCCGGAATATATTCCCGTGGTGGAAAAGGATTTTGTGTTTTCCGCGATCTCCGAAGAGCTAGGCGCAATATTTGCCATGTGCCTTGTCCTTGTGTGTCTATGTCTTCTGGTGACCATGATAAAGGTCGCCGCCAGATGTCAAACCGTGTTTTATAAGCTTATCGGCGTTGGACTGGCCTCTTTATACGGCATTCAGGTATTCTTAACAGTTGGCGGAGCGATAAAGCTAATTCCATCCACAGGTGTGACGCTTCCACTGGTAAGCTATGGAGGAAGTTCGCTGCTTAGCACCATGATTATAGTTGGCGTTTTGCAGGGGCTGTATCTAAAGGTGCAAAAGGTGGAGGATGCAAAGGCCCTAGAGAAGGAGCTTTCGCACGCTGTAACGGAAACCCGTGTGATTGATAAGTCCGGAAAGGTGATAATCAGGCGCAGGGTGAAAAAGCCAAACAAGCAGCAGCAGCGCATTTTAAATGCGAATGACACAAAGGATATTGCCAGCTCTAAGAGAAACAAGGAAGCCTATGCGGTGGGGATGATCTATATGCTCATCTTTGCCCTGACCGTGGGGTATATGGGCTACTTTGTTTTTACTGCCCCCTATGATACGCGTATCACAGAAAACTCCTATAATCTTGCGAGGGTCAATGCGAAGTCTGATACCATCACAAGAGGGGATATAGTGAGCAGTGATGGAATTGTGCTTGCCACCACCATCCAGGATGAGGACGGAGAGGAGGTGCGCTACTACCCATACAGCAACCTCTTTGCGCATGTGGTGGGATATGCGGGATCCTCTTCTTCTGGGATAGAAAATCTGGCAAACACATATCTGCTGACCTCAACCCAGACCTTAGCGGAGCAGATCGCGACTGATTTAAAGGGTGAGAAGGCTGTCGGCGATACAGTTGTCACAACGATAGATTCAAACCTTCAGTATGTCGCGTATCAGGCCATGGGGGACTGGCAGGGAGCTGTTGTGGTGATGGAGGCGGATACGGGGCGTATCCTTGCCATGGTTTCAAAGCCTGATTACGATCCGAATGATATGGAGGAGATATGGAACAGCTTAAGCTATCTTGACAGCAGTGAGTCTTTCCTTGTAAATCGTGCCACGCAGGGGCAGTATCCACCCGGCTCAATCTTTAAGCTTATCACAGCCCTGGCATATATGCGTGAAAATCCGGATGACTTTGCCGATTATACATACCTTTGCGAAAGCTTAATCACTTACGGGACGACAACCATAAACTGTTCGGATAACATCGCCCATGGACTGATAGATATATGTACAGGACTTCAGCAGTCGTGCAACGGCATCTTTGCCGAGATAGGAATTTCGCTACAAAGTGAGACGCTTATAGAGCTGTGCGAGAGTTTGCTTTTTAACAGTGAGCTTCCAGTATCGCTTCTTTATAAGACAAGCAGCTTTACTTTAAGTAATACATCAAGCGCAGAGGAGAGAATGCAGGCAGCTATCGGACAGGGGGATACGGTTATAACGCCACTTCACGCCGCGATGATAACCGCTGCCATCGCAAATGGCGGTACACTTATGACCCCGTATTTTATAGACAGTGTGGTGGCAGAAAGCGGCACGGTGGTTGAGGAATTCTCATCTGAGGCGATCGCCACTGTTATGACAAGCGAGGAAACCGCATGGCTTGAGGAGGCTATGCTCTCTGTTGTTTCAGAGGGAACGGCATATCTTGCGTCCTCGGATGAGTATTATTCAGCTGGAAAAACAGGCTCTGCGCAGTATGGCTCTAGCCTTGAAAATCTTCACGCGTGGTATACGGGCTATGCGTGGAAGGATGGGGAGAGTAAGATTGTTGTCACCGTGATATTAGAGGGTGCTGGCTCAGGAGGGCTTAACGCGGCTCCGGTGGCAAAGGCGATCTTTGACGCCTGGTTTGGAGTGGAATAGTGCATTTTTTGCATTTTTGTTGACATGGGGTTAAAACCGTGCTATCCTAGGAAAGCGCAATAGATTGCGCGTTTCGCATAAAGAGTAAAGGCTTCTTATCTGCCGCGCTGGCAGCAAGCGTGATAGGGGGATGTTATCAGATGGCACAGGGGACAGAAGTAAAACAGGTTCAGAGCCTGGAGGATATAGCTAAAGCGCTGGGAGTTTCAAAGACAACAGTCTCACGCGCACTCTCCGGAAAGGGCCGCATAAGCCAGAAGACAAGGGAGAAGGTGCTGGATTTTGCGCATCAGGTTCACTTTTATCCAAGTGCCCTCGCAAGGGGCTTAGCTGAGAGAAAGAGCTATAATATCGCCCTTGTCATCCCTAAATCTTTTTCGTTTCTTGATCTGCCATTCCTACGCAAAAGCATGAGCGCTATATGCAGGTTTGCGGGAGATAAAAACTATGACGTCCTGATATCCATGAGCGATGCGGACGATTACAAATCCCTCATGAGGATTTTAAACAACAGAAAGGTTGACGGCGTGATCCTTGCGAGAACTCTCTTAGAGGATCCGATTGTTGACATGCTTGTGGAGCGCCAGATCCCCTTTGTGGCAATGGGACAGTTAAAAAATCAGGAGCTTCATCAGGTGGATAATAATCATGTAGAGGCTTGCCAGAACCTGACAGCTCTTTTGCTGCTTAAGGGTTATGAAAACATTGCTCTGTTTGGGGGCGAGAAGAGAAGCATCGTAAACCAAAACCGTCTGCATGGTGTAAACAGAGCTTTTGAACAGATGGATAAAAAGCTCCCAAAAGAAAATATCTACATGGAACTTGAAAATGAGGCACAGATAAAAAAAGCTGCGGAGGATGCCCTAAAAAAAGGTGCGGACTGCTTTATATTTATGGATGACGCCTTCTGTGAGATAGGGTTAGCCGCGCTTCGCGCTCTGGGGCTTCGCGTCCCTGAGGATATAAAGGTCGCGTCCTTTTTTGACAACCATCTAATGGAGGAGAACAATCCCCCCATAACCGCACTTCGCTTTGACTCTGAGGAACTTGGCCGCACCGCATGCGCTCAGCTTTTAGACCTCCTTGACGGCAAGAACATAGAAAAGAGCATTGTGTTGGGATACCAGGTAATGATGAGAGATTCCACTTCCTGAATTAGAACTGCTTTTGTTAGATAGCGCAGCCTGAGATTGCAGAAGATACTGCGGTTTCAGGCTGCGCCTTTGTATAACTTGCACAAAAAAATGAGGGAAAAACTAGTGATGTCGTCATTGACGCTTGCAAAACGGAGTGATATACTAAAGTCACATTAGCAACCGGTTGCGCATTTGCGGAAAATATGCAAAGTGCCAGTCGGAAAAATAAGCGCAGAAGAAAGAACTTGCGCGAAACATCTAAAAAGGAGGAAGATTTATGAGAAAATTTCTAGCATTATCACTATGCCTGGCTATGACGGCAAGCTTGGCGGGATGTTCATCAAGCAGCACCACAGATGATACCGACACAACTGCCGAGACCACAGAGGCAGCGGACGACGCGGACGATACTGAAGCAAGTGATGATGACAGCGAGCTGCCAACGGTAGAGCTTACTCTCTGGGGTGCAGAGGAGGATCAGACTGTTTTACAGACCATGGTTGACAGCTTTATTGAGTATTATTCTGACGTTGCAAACATCACCGTACAGCTTGGTGTAGAGAGTGAGTCGACAGCAAAGGATGTCGTTTTAAATGATATCTCTGCAGCAGCGGATGTATTTGCATTTGCAAGTGATCAGCTGGTAGATCTCGTAAATGCCGGCGCTTTGCAGTCAATAGATGAGCTTGACTCCGTTTTACAGACATACGCAGGCAAGAGCGTTGCAGACGTGGAGGAGGCCAACGTTTCCGGTTCCGTAGAGGCTGCTACATATGATGACACCCTTTACGCATTCCCGATGTCTGCCGACAACGGCTTCTTCCTGTATTACAACTCCGAGATCCTCTCCGAGGAAGATGTGGCAAGCTGGGATAGCCTTTTAGCTGCTGCTGAGGAGGCCGGAATGATGGTAGGTATGACACTCGCTTCCGGTTGGTACAACGCAGGGTTCTTCTATGCGGCAGGCTTTACTACCGGTTTGAATGATGACGGAACCACCATCTGCGACTTCAACGGCGAGGCAGACTACACAGGCGTTGAGGTTGTTCAGGCTATGTTAAACATCGCAGGAAATTCTGCATTCCTTGCTATTACCGATGGTGATATCACCAACCAGATTGCTTCCGGATCTCTTTGCGCAGTGGTTTCTGGTACATGGGACGCAGAGGCAGCACAGACAGCTTTTGGTGACGGATATGCTGCAACAAAGCTTCCTACCTTCACAATCGCAGGCGATCAGGTTCAGCAGTACTCTGTAGCAGGATTTAAGCTTGTAGGTGTAAACGCATACTCCGAGAACACCGGTTGGGCAACACTTCTTGCTGACTGGATCACGAATGAGGAGAACCAGACACTTCGTTTTGAAGAGCGCCAGATTGGACCTTCCAATATCAACGCTGCAGCATCCGACGCAGTTGCAGAAAACGTAGCTATCGCAGCTCTGTCCGAGCAGTCTGCATACGGTGTTGTTCAGTTAGTAGGTTCAAATTACTGGGATCCTACAGAAACCTTTGGCGAGATCATCGCACAGGGTCTCCTCTCAGCAGACGACACAGAAGCCATTCAGGAAGCACTTGATGAAATGGTAGCTGGTGTGACTGCGGCAGTGGAATAAGTATCATCTGTAACGTGCAGGATGATTAAGTGAAAACGAAAAAGGGGCTGTCCTGTCAGAAAATGGGCAGCCCCTTTTCTTAGAAAGGAGCACTATGAAAGGTGGAAAGGCTGTAGCCGCTGTCAAGGCCTTTTTTGGAAGCGTCGGCGGCGTTTTTAAAAACTTCGGAAGAGCAGTTTATAAGGGGGATCTCTTTGTAAAGCTCTCCCTTGTGGTAATGGGGGCAGGTTATATCAGAAGAAAGCAGTTTATCAAGGGAATCCTTGTCACCGTGTTTGAGGCGGCCGTGGTGCTTTATTCTGTTTTGTTTGCGCCTCAGTATGTGAGTAAGTTTAATACGCTTGGAACAGTGGTGAGGGAGGCCGTCTTTAATGCGGCGACCATGAAGAATGAGTACAATGATTATGACAACTCCTTCATGATCTTGTTGATGTCTCTTATGACCTTTGTAATATGGGCTGTTTTTATAGCGTTTTATATCTTTAACATGATCACCGTGTACAATCTGCAAAAGAAAGCGGCAGAGGGTGCTCATATCAACACCTTTAAGGAAGATGTGCGAGAGCTTTTAGATAAGAAGTTTCATGTAACGCTACTTTTCCTGCCGGTTACAGGTGTCGTTCTCTTTACTATAGTTCCCTTGCTTGTGATGATCCTTGTGGCATTTACGAATTATGACCAAAGCCACATGCCGCCAAGCGCTCTGTTTACATGGACGGGACTTACAAACTTTATAAATCTGTTTGGCGGCGGCGGACTTACCATCACATTTGGATATGCATTTGTGCGAGTTCTTATATGGACTCTTGTCTGGGCGTTCTTTTCCACGCTGACAACCTATATCGGCGGAATTTTGTTATCCCTGCTGTTAAACAACAAGCGGACCCGCATGCCAAAGCTTTGGAGAACGATGTTTATCATCACTATTGCGGTGCCTCAGTTTGTCTCACTGCTCTTAGTAAGGCAGTTTTTTGCAGATAATGGAATTTTTAATACATTTTGCAGAGCGATCGGGCTGGTGGGTTTTTTACAGGATGCTGGTATTATCACCAACAATTATATTCCTTTTCTTAGCTCTCCCGGATGGGTGCATGTGATGATCATTCTCATAAACATCTGGGTCGGAGTGCCCTACCAGATGCTCATCGCCACCGGAGTTTTGATGAATATCCCAAGCGAACAGATGGAGAGCGCAAAGATAGACGGGGCAAATTCCAGACAGGTTTTCAGGCATATTACCATGCCGTATGTGCTCTTTGTGACGGGGCCTTCTCTGGTTACGGACTTTGTAAAAAATATTAACAATTTTAACGTTATCTACCTGTTGACGTCAGCCTATGTCACAACCGACCAGGCTTTAGCAAATTCCCAGGCCAAGGAGACTGACCTGCTTGTAACGTGGCTCTTTACCTTGACCCAGGATTATTATAACTACAAGATGGCGTCCACTATCGGTATCGTGGTGTTTGTGATTTGTGCGGTATTTACACTGGTTGCCTTTAACAGGCTGATCAGAGGGGATAGAGAGGAGATGTTCAGGTGATGAAAAAGAAAACAATTCAGGTTTTGCTTCATAATCTGCTGATAGCTTTTTTGGCTGTGATCTGGCTGGTTCCCATCGTCTGGCTTGTTGTGACATCATTTAGCGCTTACACGGGCATGAACACCTCCACATTTTTCCCGGAGGAGTGGAGCCTTAACAACTACAAAAATCTGCTCTTTTCCGCAGATTCAGTGGCTCAGTTTCCAAACTGGTTTAAAAACACCTTCCTTGTTGCCTGCGCCAGCTGTGTGGTTTCAAGCTCTTTTGTGCTGATGGTTGCCTATGCCATGTCATGTATGCGTTTTAAGATGAGAAAACCATTGATGAATTTTGCAATCATCTTAAACCTGTTTCCGGGCTTTTTGTCCATGATTGCGGTTTACTTTATTTTAAAGACCTTAAACCTTACCAATAACCACTGGGGTCTGGTGCTGGTGTATTCGGCTTCATCGGGCCTTGGATACTTAATAGCAAAAGGCTTTTTAGACACCATTCCCGCTTCTCTTAGAGAGGCTGCATACTTAGATGGCGCAAATGAGGCGGCGGTGTTCTGGAAGGTTGTAATTCCCATGAGTAAGCCCATCATCGTATATACGGTGATAAGCTCATTCCTTGCTCCATGGATGGATTTCGTCTTTGCAAAGATGATCCTAAACTCAGGTATCTCCTCGACGTGGACGGTTTCCATCGGTCTTTACAACATGCTTGACAGAAGCCTTATTAACACGTATTTTAGCCAGTTCTGTGCGGGTGGCGTGCTTGTGTCCATCCCGATTTCTGTGCTCTTTGTCATCATGCAGAAGTTCTATGTGGAGGGCATCACCGGCGGTTCTGTAAAGGGGTAAGACTTTGAGAGAAAACGACTACTTTGGAGGTAAATATGGACCAGTTTATTTTAAATATCATTCATCGCCCGGAAATGGTGCCGGAGTATGCGGAAAAAATCACCGGACAGGGAAAGGCTGAGGATATCGGCCGCAAGGCTCTTTTAACGGAAAGCCTTGATATTTTCAAGATTCAGCAGGAGGCGGCTCACAAGAATGGCTTAAAGACGACCATTCAGATGACCTATGCAAGCCTTTTTAACGATGAGGCGGTGGAGATTGCAAAGGAGCATCACGAAAAGTACGGTGATGAGATTGCCCTGACCTTACTGGGGCTTCCCTGTAAGGAGTTTAGAGAGAAATATAAGACCAAGGATTTTTGCATCTGGATGTTTGACATGGAGATGAAGAAGTCCGTAGTTGACGATGTTTTTGGTAAGTTCTATGAGCGCTTTGGGTTCTATCCGGAGTCAACCGGAAGCTACTACATGGATGCGGACCTTATAAATTACATTAAGGAGAAATACCCGGGTGTTAAGTGCGCCGTGGCAACCTGCTGGGAGGAGGGGCCTAAGGCATACCACACATGCAATAATTCATGGTACACTTTAATGGACGGTGGCCCTTGGGCGCCTTGGATACCGAGCAAGGTAAACACTCATGCGCCTGCAGCGAGTGCGGCGGAGGATTCCGGAATTGTTGCTATCCCGCATCTTTCAAGAGACCTGATAGCATGCTATGATGGCAATGGCTCAAACTTTGGAACACATCCGCAAAATGTGCTTAGGGGAATGCTCTATGAGCCAGGGCATATGGACGAGAACGGAGAGTATACAGGTCAGCAGTATCCCTATCTTTATAATCTCATAGACCAGTACCGCTATCAGGCTAAGTTTAACAATGGCTATGCCTACAACATGATGTTTGTTGGCCCCGGCTGGATGAATAAGATGGGGCGCTGGGAGGCTCCCTATGAGCTCTTAAAGGCAAGCTATGAGGATGGCTGCGCATACTACGGTCAGCTAAAAAAAGAGGGCAAGCTCACAGACATGACCATGAGCGAGTTTGCGGATTACTTTAGAAAAAAGAAGCACTACACAGAGCCTGAGTGCGCTTTGTGGAGGGATTTGATCTACGGAAGCGACAAGCAGCTCTTCTGGTACTGCGACCCTTATATGAGAGCGTGTGTAAACATGGATCAGGGCGGCGCTATCGTGGATTTAAGGCCTTACGCTGCAAAGCTTGAGTGGAAGATTGGTATCGGAACCCCACATGTTCAGGAGTGCGGCTATCCTTTCCTTATACAGGAAAAGTACAGAGCGGGATATTTTACCCACTATGCGGGAGAGGGAACAATAAGAAGCGCCAAGGTTTGCCATAACGGCGAGGAAGTGGATCTGTGCCTGTGCAGGACGCATGCACATTTCTCGGAAAGAGAAGGCGCGCGTATCCTGACTCTGGATCCGGTGGAGATTGAGTTTAGTGATCTAACCATAAAACTTCAGACCGTACTCACCTTTGAGGAAGGCTCATCGGCGATAAAAATCGACAGGAACATCATTTCAATGAGCGACCCGGGCGCTGAGGTGACTATAAACGAGTACATGGTTGCATGTTACGGCGTCACAGAGTATCCGGAGGATATGACGCAGATTACACTGTCACTAACAAAGGGTGGCAAGACGCAGGAACTTAAGTATGCCTATAAGTGCCGTGAGCTTTACGGGGAGAATGTGGACCATGTGGACGCCGTAATCCCGTCGATAAAGACAAGGGTAAGTATGGAATGCGCCGGAAGGGATAAGACCGGCTACTATAAGGAGGGATATGCGTTTAGTCCAATGTTCACCTTAGGGTATACGGGAACATTAAAGGAAAAGGAGGTGTTTAGCACATGGCTCAAGCTGGCAAGGGAAGACTGAATTATCGCTGCCCATCATGCTTTATGAGGGATCTGGATATAGATATGTTTTACGATAAGGATAAAAAAGAGTATTACTGCATCCGGTGCCAGTATACAGGCACGGAGGAGGATGTGCTTAAGAAAAATGAGATGGCGCGTTTTCGCTACAAGAGTATGCTAAAGCGCTTTTCTATGGAAGACTTCGAAAGGTTTAGCTGATCATCATGGGATTTAAGGATGAATTTATAAAGGGATTTGATATCTCAACGCTTAATGAGGTGGAGAGGCTTGGGGGCCGTTTTTATGACGGCTCCCAGGAAGAGGACGCCCTTGATATCTTAAAGCGCTACAGCGCTAACTGGGTGCGCCTGCGCCTCTGGAATGACCCGTATACTCCTGATGGAGAATCTTACGGTGCTGGGGGATGTGATTTTCCCTGCCTTATTTCACTGGCAAAGAGGGCGAAGGCAAAGGGCATGAAGTGGCTCTTAGACCTTCACTATTCAGATTTCTGGGCGGATCCCGGAAAGCAGTATCTGCCTAAGAGCTGGCAGGGCATGGGGCCGGATGAGATTACTAAGGCGGTAGAAAACTATACCGCACAGGTATTAAATAAGCTTGTAAAAGAGGGGATGCGCCCTGATATGGTGCAGGTGGGAAACGAAGTCACCAACGGTCTTTTATGGCCATACGGCAAGGTGCCAAACTGGGATAACATCGCCCGCTTTATAGGGGCGGGTGTTAAGGCGGTTCGCGAATTTGACTCTTCGCTTCCTGTGATGATCCATTTGGATAATGGCGGTAACAACGCTCTGTATCGGACATGGTTTGATAATTTTTTGGAGCGAGGCGGGGACTTTGACGTGATGGGGCTTTCCTACTATCCCTTCTGGCATGGCACAATGGATGATCTGGGATATAACATGCAAGATATGGCAGAAAGATATAAAAAGCCCCTTATCATTGCCGAGACAAGCATGGGCTTTACCATGGAGGATTATGCAGACTTTGAGGGCCTTGGAGCTAGTGAGAGAAAGGGAGCTGCAACAAGACCGGAGCTGGTAAAAAAGGTGCCTTTTTCCATGACCCCGCAGGGACAGGCGGACTTTACAAGAGCGCTCTTAGATGTTATAAAAAACGTCCCGAAGGACTTGGGCCGCGGCCTGTTTTGGTGGGAGGCTGCGTGGATACCGATTCCGAAAAGCGGATGGGCCAACAAGGGCGGCTGGGAGTATGTGAAGGAGAAAGGCCCCGGCGGCAATGAGTGGGCTAACCAGGCGCTCTTTGACTATAATGGTAAGGCACTGCCCGCGCTAAAAGTTATAAGAGACGCTTAAAGAAAAAGCTGGCGCTGTTCTGGTGCCAGCCTTTTTTGAGGAAAAAAAGAAAATGCCAAGTATTACTTGACACAATCCAGACACAATCACGGACTTGCAAGCTTTTTTGTTTTTTGATACAATATATTGTATACGGATTTTGATGTTAAAACAAGTGAAGGGAACGGCAGAAAATGCTGGAAGCGACAAGCAGCGGCGGCGTTGTGATCTTTAGGGGAAAGGTCTTAGTGCTGTATAAAAACTACAAAAACAGATATGAGGGCTGGGTTCTACCAAAAGGCACAGTGGAAAAGGGAGAGACCTATGAGGAGACTGCCCTAAGAGAGGTTAAGGAGGAGGCAGGCGTTACGGCGCGCTCTGTGGCATATATCGGAAAGACCCATTATAATTTCAGAGCCTCCCAGGACTGGGTGGAGAAAGAGGTGCATTGGTATCTGATGGCGGCGGACAGCTTTTACAGCCGTCCTCAGCGGGAGGAATTTTTCTTTGACTCAGGCTATTATAAGTTTTATGAGGCATATCACCTTTTAAAATTTCCCAACGAAAAGCAGATTATGGAAAAGGCGTATGAGCAGTACCGCAGGATGTATAGGCTTAGCCAGTGGCGCTAAAGGGGGATGCCCGCGCTCTCAAAAAAATTCAAAAAATAATTGACAAGGCAGAGTGGATATGTTATAGTAGCAACTGTCTTTTGAAGAACTTATTTTTCTTTTGATATACGGCCAATTGGTCAAGCGGTTAAGACGCCGCCCTCTCACGGCGGAAACAGGGGTTC
>CAZYLH010000017.1:0-24853 GCA_964648695.1 uncultured Lachnospiraceae bacterium
GCTTGTGGGAGCGTCAAAACCGGAACAGGTTTTAAAAAACATCAAGGCCGTACAAAACATTAGCTTTAACCAAGAAGAGCTGGAGGAGATAGACAGAGTGGCGATTGGCTGATTATCTTGGAACCATTTGGCAGATGTCGGAAATGCTTGGAATATCAAGCATTTCCGGCATTTTGCGTTTCGGAAGATACCATGCATGTCATGGCATATTGGAGACTTATTTGGATCTCAAAACTGTCAGCTTCGATAGACTCTAAGCAAAAATCCAATCATTTTTTAGCCATAGATGTTATAAAAAGGATTGACTACTACAGGGATCCATGCACTTTTGGGGACAGGAGATACAAAAGCGAACAGCGGAATGTGTGGAAGCTGTCGAAGATTTGATTTTTGAGTTGCAGATGCTGTAGGTTGATGCTATGATAAAGAATATAGGTGACTGTGTTGAAGATATAAAATGATACCCTTATACTTTAAACTTATAAATTAATAATCTGCAAGGAGAATCCTTATGACAATATCAAAAGATATCAAAGTGCTATGTGTGCACTCCAATATCAGTGTTGCGAAACTTGCAAGGCGGATAGGGACTACGCCGCAAAATTTCAACTCAAAAATGAAGCTGGAAAGCGTCACAATCTCTGAGTTAGAATATCTGGCGGAAACGGTGGGGTGTTCTTTTGAGCACCATTTTGTCCTTCCAGATGGCGAAAAGGTCTGATAGGAGGGTATTATGGATTTACTGCATTTCAAAGATAACGCTTCAAACCGAGATGTAATCTCCCTGTTTTCTGGGGCGATGGGGCTGGATATCGGTCTTGCGAAAGCTGGCTTAAATATTGTAATCGGGCAGGATTTTGATCCCGCCTGCGTTGCTACGATGCGTGCGAATGGGCATAAGGTGCTGGGCGGGGATATCCGCGAGGTAGATGAAGCGGATTTACTGGGACAGACCGGGCTGGCGCAGGGGGAGCCCTTCCTCATTTGCGGTGGGCCGCCTTGTCAGCCATTTTCCACTGCTGGCAAGCGGATGGGGATTAACGATCCCCGAGGCAGCCTGTTCATGGATTTTATCCGAATGATTGATTATATCCGCCCACGGTTTTTTATCATGGAAAATGTCAAAGGGATCATGTCTGCTCCACTCAAGTACACCCTGCGGACGGAACGGGATAAAAAAGATCCGGAGCAGCGGTTGGGGACTGTTTTAGATGTGATCCTCTCCGAGTTTAATAAGTTGGGATATAAAACAGTATACGGTATATTGGATGCTGTCAATTATGGAGTTCCACAATTCCGGGAACGGTTTGTTTTGATTGGAAGCCGGGATAATGAAGATATTTTCCTTCCATTCCCGACTCACTTCCAGATGCACCAAGACCCGCAATACCGCTGGCGTACTTTGCAGGACACTATCAAAGATTTGGAATATGACTGTGGGGAGTGTGCCGTATTCAGCAAAGACCGTCTTGCATACCTTAGACTTGTCCCAGAGGGTGGAAGTTGGCGTAATCTCCCGGGAGATATACGGAAAGAGGCCATGGGCGGCGCTTATGGCTCTGGCGGCGGTAAAGTTGGCTTCTACCGACGGCTGTCTTATAGCCAGCCATCACCGACATTAGTTACATCTCCGGTGCAAAAGGCAACCATGATGTGTCATCCGACCCAAGACCGCCCCTTGAGTGTCCGGGAATATGCCCGCATCCAGCAGTTTCCCGATGATTGGAAGTTTATGGGGTCATGCGCAGCGAAATATAGCCAGATTGGCAATGCTGTCCCGGTGGGGTTGGCATTGGCGCTGGGGAAAGTGGTACTTTCTGTTGCGGATCAATCTGCCGAAATACATACGAAACGGTTCAGAGGGACGGATATCCATCAAAAACTGAAACAAGCCATTGAAATAGGAGGAAGCTGCTATGTCCATAAATAACAGCTACAACGAAGATGCTATCGTAGAAGCAATTGCAATCGCGCTGGACAGTTTCTATACGAATCTGATAAAAAAGGTTGATAGCCTTAATGTTAAGGCCGTTATTAAGCGCAAGAACCCGTACCTGTTTCGGGCCAAAGCCATGAACGGGGCGGCTCAGATTATTGACACAATCCTTGCTGCTTTTGTGTCCGCGTCCGAAGAAACGATTTTCGGGAATGTATTCTTTGAACCGATTGCCACCGTAGCCGCACAAGGACAGAAAGCATTAGCGGAGGGTGTGGACATCATGGTGGAACGGGACAATACTATCTATGCCATCGCGGTAAAATCTGGCACCAGCGTTTTCAATGCGGACAGCCGCAAGAAGCAGGAGCAAAATTTCATGGCAGCAAGCAAGCTGGCTCAGCAGGCGAAGAAACGCTTTGTCCCGATTGTCGGCTATGGCTATGGAAGGAAGAAATCCTCCAACCGTGGCCTTCCCAAGTTTTACATGGAATTGGCGGGTAAGGACTTCTGGACAGAATTGACTGGCGATGAAGAGTTCTACATAAAGATAATCCGTTTCATGGATAAGCTGCCGGAAAAGTATGTGGAGGAATTCGATACCTCCTACCAGAAAGCAGCTAACCGGCTCGTTCGCGAGTTTACCCAAGAATTCTGCTTTGAAGATGGCAGCATTGATTGGGAGAAACTTGTTAAGTTTAATTCGGGAGACTGACAAACAGAATACGAGGAATTACGGTATGAGGGAAGCACTTAAGAGCGCTGTAAGAAATGCTATCTTATTTGAATGTAAACTGCCACACCAAGCAAGTGGCTTAGATAAATCATGCCTCTCCTTGCAGGATGACATTTGTTTTAGCAATTCATCGCCTCAAGAAATTGCAAGAATTATATACAACGGTATCGTTGAGTTTGCAGTTAATGAATACGAGATAGACTATACAGCTTTGGAGCGTGAACAGAGGAAAGCTATAATTAGTCGAATTCGATATGATCAAACAGCGTCTAATACTACCAAACTTAAATATGGGTTTTATGGGGAAATACTTTTAGACTTGATATTGCGTGTTTTCCTGAAAACAAGTGTACTTGCTGCGCGAGGCTATTTTTATTCTCCTATTGAGAACAGTGAGGCAAAGGGATTTGATGCATTTCACATTATGGAAAGAGCAGAAAATGCGGAACTGTGGTTTGGAGAAGCAAAATTTTACTTGAAATACAATGATGCAATAACTCCCGTACTGGAGAAATTACATATATCCTTATCCGATGAATATTTGAGTCGGAATTTAATTGCAATTATAAATGAAAGAGAGCATATTTCAACTCACAATCCCGACCTCGAAAACTTATTAGATAATTGGGAAAAGGATCCTAAAATAAATTTGGCTCAAGAAATACTGGACCGTAATATAAGGCTTATATACCCTATCTTTGTCGCATATCAGAAGAATAAAAAGGATGAATACCATCACAGTGTAAAGAAATGTATTGAATATATCGCTTCAGAATGTACCCGGCTTAATGTTGCAATTCCTGCTTCTTTCGATTACAGGCTGTTCTTTATCTTTTTGCCATTGTCCGAGGTTAAGCAAATCAAGGAGAGCGTGATACAATGGATCGACTCACAAGAACCGCTAATATCATAAAGACATACTACTTATATAAGAAACATACGTTGGACGCTGCAACTTTTGTAAAAGAAGTTTGTGGCTTTTTTGACTTTATCAAAAATGAACCCATTGCCGAATCTGATATGAATCTGCTTCTCTTTTTGGCAAACGAGGCAGGTATTCCGCAATATTTTGATTTGCTCAAAGACAAATTTACCGACTGTACAATTTCAGATGAAAATATTAAAGCAATTACTTTAAGTGCATTGTTTTATGATTCCAGCCTCATTAGTGGGAATGGGAAATTGCATAGATACCAAAAAGATGTCATTAAGTACTTTAGGGTCGGACAAAGGAATCGCTATGTTTTAACTGCACCGACTTCTTTTGGCAAGACTTATTTGGTTTATGAAATCATTCAAAAGATGGGGTATAAAAACATCCTTTTGATTTTTCCGGCAATCAGCCTATTATCTGAAAACTATACACGGTTATATGAATTGGATGAATTTAAAAACTACGCCATCCATTCTTTGAGTGAAGAAGAATGTGACTTTAATCGAAAGAATATTTTTATTTTTACCCCAGAACGATTTTTATCTTTTATGGATGTACATCATCAGATTCATTTCGACTTTGCTTTTATTGATGAAGTCTACAAGATTGATAATAACTTTATCATTGACCAAGAAACATCTGGGGAAAACGAGCGGGATACGGCATATCGGTTGGCGTTAGAATATATTTGCGTATTAGCAAGCGATATGTTATTAGCTGGGCCATATATTGCTCTTCCACAAACGGGTGATCAGCAAAAGAAATCTTTTAATGATTTTGCAATAGACAACGATTTCGATTTTTTGCAGTATAATCATTTTGAGATTGTCAGCAAGGAATTTACTACTGTAAAAAGTAAGCGTGAATACTACATTGATGATATCCACATAGAGATAGGAAACATAAGCAAGCATCAAAAAATTGCTAATATCATTAATGCATTAAGCACTCCCGTAGAAAACACTATCATATATTGTGGTAGACGGTCTGACACAGAATCTTATGCCAAGTATTTACTACAAAACCAGCCTCTTATTGCCTTTTTTCAAGATAGATGTTCTGGAGTTGAAAATTATGTTTATAGAATATTTCTGGATCACATAAAAAACACTTTCGGTGAAGATTGGATAGTATTAAAAGCACTGCAAGGAAGAATTGGCATCCATCATAGCCTTATCCCTAAATATATCCAAAAGGAAATCATCAATCTTTTTAATAGTGGGATATTGTTGTGCCTGTTTTCCACGACAACCATTACCGAAGGTGTGAATACTTCGGCGAAAAACATTATTATTACATCAAATAAAAAAGGAACTAAACCATTGAGGCCGTTTGATGCCAAGAATATAGCTGGACGTGCAGGAAGATTTTATCATCATTATTCTGGAAGGGTCATTGACTTGAGTAATCATTTTAAGGAAATTGTCAGCGAGCAACCAGAAGTATTAGAGCACAAGAATTACGACATTGAGGTTCTCAAAACTGATGTTGATTACCAAATTACAAAGGATAAGTATTTATCAGATAGAGAACGCCAAGATAAAGAAAATATTTCTGAACAGATTATTGATTCAGGAATTCCGTTAGATGTCTTTAATTGTTTTCGAGTCGTTGGCCCGAAAGATAAGCTAAAACTCTATGATTTTATAAAAAAAATACCCTGGTGGACAATTGAAGAAATCAAACGGGTTTCAGTGGAATTAACAAGAAGCAACGCTCATCGTTTGTATTGGCCCGGGTTCCAAGCGATTATGAATGTTATTTTCCCTATTGTAAGAGAAGAAAAACTCAAACAGCTTATTTCGCGGCGTGCAGGGCAAAAGCAATATTCAATGGTTACCATCTTATTAAATTCATACCTTTCGGAGGGTTTCCTTGGAATGGTGGATTACTATGTCAATCGGAAAGAGAAGCCTAAAACCAAAGATGAGGCGATACGACAGGTAGCTGATTTTGTTTATAATGTGTTCAAATATCATCTTGTGAAATATCTAGGGCTTTTCGATGTGTTTTTTCGGTATTATATATCAAAGTCCGAAAATATTGATATGGAGCAGGTTGCTGGATTGGGGCTTCTTCTTCAGAAGCTTGAGTATAATGCGCTATCTCCCACCGCACGAAAGGTCAGTGATTATGGGGTGCCTTTTAAACTTATAGATTGTTATGATAGCGTTACCTCATATGACAAGCGCCAGTTTGACGATTACGAAGCACATATTGATCAAGAAATATCTAGGCTTATTCAGTAAGTGTTACACATACCTGACAGCCAGTCCCCGGTGCTGATCTATGCCGTTTGCCTATAAGACCGCTTACTTTATTGCCATATTAACTGTTATAATTTATCACTTCCATATGTTCATCCCCCATAGGGAGACCTCTTTTCCTAACTTGTTTTACACTGTCACAACAATCTTGCCATCCACTTGGTGATGATCCATGTCAAAAAGGGCTTTTGAGATTTCTTCAAAGGGATAGACCGCACCTATCTTAGGGGTGATCTGGTGGTCTCTTAAGAAAGAAAAAATGTCCGTCATGGTTTGGCTGGTCGGATAATTTGAAAAAAAGCCAGTTAGATATACCCCATTGGGAATTTCTTTAATGGGGTCAAAGGCATTTAATGAATAAACGCCGCCAAGATTACCTGTGTTACAGACTATACCACCCTTTTTAATACAGCGCAGGGTGTCCCGGAGCGTTTTTGGCCCTACCAGTTCTAGGGCTTTTGTAATGCCAAAAAGGGAACCGGCAAGTGTTTCGGTATCTAAAACGGCCTGATCCGCCTCTTTTAGAAAGGGGAGCTTACTCTCTTTGTGAGTGGTGGCGATGACCAGACAGCCAAGCGCCCTTGCCAGGTGAATGGCTGCATACCCAAGCGCGCAGGTGCCGCCCCTCACCAGAAGGGTATCGTTTTTGCCTAGTTTTAAACACTCAAACAAGGAACCCCAGGCAGTGAAATAGGTTTCCGGCACTGCCGCCACCTCTGCCCAAGAAAGGTCTGTCTCCACAGGGAACACATGACTTACCGGAAGCAGCGCATACTGGGCATAGCTGCCGTTGAAACTGCGGCCCATACCTCCCATGAGGGCAACAACCCTTTGCCCTTCATGAAAAGAACTGTCGGACGGGTCGGCCACTTCTCCAGCGCACTCAATGCCGGGGATGATGGGCTTTTTGATATAGTCTGCTTTGATTTCACTTAGCCTAAGAAGCTGCTCCGAATGATTGAGTCCAAAAGCCTTTACCTTTACCAGTACCCATCTGGGGCGAGTCTGCGGGACGTCCACTTTAGACAACACAACATTTTTTGCCGGTGTCGGCTCCGTCAAAACGACGGCTTTCATTGTTTTCGGAATCATGGCGTTACCTCCTTCCAGCACTGGGGGTCTGCGGCGTAAAAATTGCCGTCCTTGCCGCTGGCAACCGCAGGACAACCCCGGCAGAAGGCCAGCAGTTCGCACTTGGAGCATTTTTCAAATTTCGAGTAATCCCGGTATGCCTCCATCTGACAGATCCAGACATCGGCCAGACGATCTTCAAACACATTGCCCACCTTGCTGTTATTAACCCTGCGGCAGGCATAAATATCACCGGTGGGAAGAATGGTCAGATGACAGTTGCCGCAGTTGCAACCACCGTAAATCATCCCTTCTTCCAAATCTTTAGGGATTTTAAATGCGCCGGTTTCGTATTCATAGAGCGTCCAGAGATGATCCTTCTTGTTAAAGTAAGTCTCACAGCCCGCCGCCTCATACGCCTTAAATTTTTTGTCGCAGTCTGCCAGCAGCTTGCGGTAGCGCTGGGGTGTGACGCCTACGTCCTTCTCCTTACTGGTGGGGCAGTAGCGGGCAAAGGAAAAAACATTGACTCCGGCCCCAACCACCGCATCTAAAATGTCTGGTACCTGGTCGATGTTGGCGTCTGAGACGGTGGTCATAATCACACTGCGAATGCCCGCTCGGTTTATACAGCCAATTTTTTCCAGCGTGATGTCAAAGCTACCCGGTTTTCGAAACCAGTCATGAGTTTTTCGCATACCGTCAAGGGACAACTGATATTTCTTACAGCCGTATTCTTTTAGCCTTAAGCAGACCTCATCATCTAAGTGGAAGGGGTTACCGAGTATAGTAAAGGGAATGTCATGCTCTTTTATGAGAGCCAGCAACTTCCAAAAATCGGGATGCAGGATGGGATCGCCTCCGGTAATGTAGAAGTAGGGCAGCCGGTCATACACCTGGCAGAAATCCAGGCAATTATAGAAAGTGTCCTGTATCTGATCCCAGGTCATGGAGTCTAACTTTTTGCAGTTGTTCTCAGAAAAAATATAGCAGTGCTTACAGCGCTGGTCGCACTCGTCTGTGATGTGCCATTGAAAAGAAAAATATTGTTTCATTTTCCATGCCCTCGCTTTTGTATTTATAAAAAATCGGATAAACCGAATAATATTTCATGTCTTCCCGGCAGGAACCTTCCCGCCGGGAACTTGGGGATAGAACGCCTTACTTGTCGCCAGCGCCGCAGGCAGAGCCACAAGCAGCAGGCTTTTCTTCCGGCGTATCGGTCGCACCGCAGGCAGCGGGAGCCTCAGCAGGCTTGTCACCAGCGCCGCAGGCAGTCCCGCAAGAAGCGGCGGGAGTAGTATCTTCCGCCTTGTTCCATCCAAACAGATTAGAAAGTGCCATGGTTTATACCTCCATATTGTGTATTCAGAGTGCTGTTTTGCTCTCTGTACTCCTCATTGTACGTAAATTTTTTACCCCCACAAGTACGCACTTTTTTATTACCCGGTCACCTTTTGGTAACCTATATGATGCTCCCTACTTTCCGGAAAAGAACCGATTGTAAATTTTTCTTGCCTCTTGCAGCTATTGATTTGGGGGGGCTTTAGGCGCTATAATGCATGTAACATCAAAAATGAATGCAGCATAAAAAAAGAATGTGTAAAAAATAGGAGGTGTGCTTGCAATGAAAACCAAAGATGAGTTACCGGCTTGCCCCGTGGCTATTACAGTACAACTTATAGGAAGCAAATGGAAACTATTGATTTTGCGAAATCTCCTGCAGCGAGCGTGGCGTTTTAATGAGCTGAAAAGGAATTTAGAGGGAATCAGTCAGAAGGTGCTGACCGACAGCTTGCGCTCTATGGAAGATGACGGCATCATTATCCGTACGGTCTACCCGGAAGTGCCGCCGAGGGTGGAATATGCCCTCAGCGAACTGGGAGAATCCATGCGTCCTATTATAAAAGCGATGGAGCAATGGGGCATCACTTATAAAGAAGGCAGACAATAAAAGTGGGCTGTAGCATCTATGATTAGAAAATCTGGATGCTACGGCCTTTTTTTGATTGTCTCATTATAAAATGTCGGATTCCTGCAAAAAAAAAACATACCTTTTCGCGCTCTCTTTACGTAAAATAACAGTCAGGAAAGATTGCAAAAAAAGCGGCTAAAAAAGAGCGGAGGTATAAGGATGAAGACAGCAAGACTATTTCAGGATCACATGGTGATACAGAGGGGAAAACCGTTTTCTATATGGGGAACAGGTAAAGACGGGGAGAGCGTTAGGGTTATTCTTGGAATGGAGGAAAGAAAAACAGTTGTATCAGGAGGGGAGTGGAAAGTAGAATTTCCTCCTATGGAGAAGGGCAAAGGCCTGGTGCTCACAGTGGAGTCTGCGGATGAAAAGAAGATTATCACAGACGTGGCGCTAGGAGAGGTATGGGTCGCTGGCGGACAGTCAAATATGGAGTTTCATATGCTTTTTGACGCCGACTATGAGGATGAGAAAGAAAAATGCCTTGATTCGGACATCAGATTTTTTGACTATCCTGAGGTGTCTTATGAGGAACAGGAGCAGGATTTTGATTATTCCAAGGTGGGATACTGGAGAATGTGTACACCGGAGGATCTTAAGTTTTTCTGCGCTCCAGGCTATTATTTTGCAAAAAAACTCCGTCAGGATCTTGACGTACCTGTAGGAATCATCGGCTGCAACTGGGGCGGAACGACAGCGTCCAGCTGGATGTCTGAGGAGTTTGTGAGACGGCACGGACAGGTGTGGATCGATGAATATGAGGAAAACGTAGCCACCATCACAGACATGGAAAGCTACAAAGAAATGTTTAGAAAAAATGGTATAAACAACAGAGGATGCCTCTTTGACGACCCCTTTACCATGATGGTGATGCCGGGTGTTTCAAGAGAAGATCAACTAACAATGATGGAAAACTGGAAGGAAGAAGTCGGCAACGAAGACTACAATAACCTCCTAAACAGTCCGCTTGGGCCAAACCGCCCCGGACAGTTATATCATACCATGGTAAAAAAAATAGCGGGATACGCCATTCGCGGTGTGATCTGGTATCAGGGTGAATCGGATGAGCCGCATGCAGGGATCTATAAGGACGTATTTTTAGATCTTGTGAAGTGCTGGAGAGAAACTTGGAATGATGATCTTCCCTTTATAACGGCACAGCTGGCTCCTTTTGAAGCATGGCTTGAGTCAAACGGTGATAATTACCCCGAGATACGAAAGCAGCAATGGCTTGCAGCACAGGAAGAAGGAATTTATATGATATCCACCTCAGATGTGGGAATGAGATTTGACATCCATCCGAAGAAAAAGCGTCCGGTTGGAGAGAGAATGGCATTGATGGCTGAGAGTGAGGTTTATAAGCTGGAAGTTTTAGGACATGCGCCGGAAGGAGAAAAGGCAGTTAAAGAGGAGAGAGGAATAAGCATCCTGTTTAAGCATGTGGGAGATGGACTTCATATTTGTGGAAATCATCCAAATGCCCTTGAGATTAAGACAAAGGACGGGAAAGGGGCAGAAATTCTTTCCTGTAAAATTGAAAAAGACAAGCTTTATATTGAGATAAAGGATTTTTCGCCTAAAGAAAAGTACGCGGTGATGTTTGCCAAGACGCCGTATTATGAGGTGAATATTTATAATAGCGCGAAGATACCGGCCATTCCGTTCGTTTTATACACAGACTGATTGTATTAGAGGAAAGCAGCATTTTGTCTGATACTTAAGCAGAGTGTAATCAGAAAAGATTGTTCTTAAACTGGAGGGAAAGATGAAGATAACAAATATGCGCTTAAATAACCTTACAGAGCCTCTGGGTTTTATGACCACGCCCCTTAGCTTTTCGTGGACCGTCCTGGATGCGGGAGAAGCAAAAAAACAGAAGTGGGCGAGGGTAGAAATCCTTGAAAACGGCGCTCCTGTATATGACAGCGGGAAAGATACACAGGCGGATAGTCTGGATTTTCGCATTCCCGCAGATGTAAAGCTAAAGCCGGCAACTACCTATGGATGGAAAGTGACCACCCAGGCGGATAACGGCGAAATGGCGGTGGAGATGAGCCACTTTGAAACCGGCAAGATGGATGAAGAATGGGTGGGCCAGTGGATATCCCCAAAAGAAGAGACATCCTCCGCAATCTTAAAAAAGAGATTTACAGTAAAAAAGTGCGGCGAGGCAAGGCTTTATATCTGCGGTCTCGGCGTATATGAGTGTTATATTAATGGAAAGAAGGCCGGGGATGAATTTTTGGCTCCGGGGTATCATTCTTATGATTTTCACCTTCAGACACAGACGTATGACGTGACGGATTTACTTGTGGAAGGGGAGAATGAAATCGCCATCCTTCTGGGAGAGGGATGGTTTAAGGGAAGGCTGGGATTTAGCGGCGGATACACGAATCTTTACGGCGACAGCCTCTATGCAATCGCAGAGTTATATGTGGGCTTTGGAGAGAAGAGAAGATGCGTTGTATGCACTGATGGATCATGGCAGACCTATCCTTCTCCCATTGTCTTTAACAATATATATGACGGTGAGGCATACGACTCCAGAAGAGAGGATATGCCAGCAGCGGGGGGAGTTTTATTAAAGGCCCCGAAAGGTTGCGGAGAGCTTTGTGAGCGCAGAAGCCTCCCAGTAAAGAAGAAGGATACCTTTACCGTAAAGGAGCTTATCACTACCCCTAAAGGGGATACGGTCTTAGATTTTGGCCAGAACCTTACCGGGTGGGTGGAATTTGACTGCGAGTTTCCGGCGGGAACCGAGATTACCCTGACTGCGGGAGAGATCCTCCAGCGGGGAGAGTTCTATCACGAAAACCTAAGAACCGCAAAGACAGAGTTTACATATATCTCCAACGGAAAAAAAGCGCATGTGCGCCCGCACTTTACGTTTTTTGGCTTTCGCTACATGAAAGTGGACTGTTCATGTGAAGTGACAGCCGATATGTTTACGGCGTATCATCTTCGCAGCGACTTTGAACAGATTGGTTGGATCACGACGGGGGATAAGAAGGTAAATCAGCTCTTTTTAAATGCCCTCTGGGGGATGAAGGATAATTTCCTTGATGTTCCCACGGACTGTCCTCAGAGAGATGAAAGGCTCGGATGGACGGGGGACGCTCAGGCGATTTCTGAGACAGCGTGCTACAGCCTGTACATGCCCGCGTTTTATAGAAAATATCTGTGGGATATGAGAGCGGAGCAGAGCATCCTTGACGGAGCGGTTCCAAATGTGGTGCCCCGCCTAAAAGAAGGAAAGGTTGCCGGATTTGGAGCATGCCCGTGGGCGGATGCTGGGGTGATCATACCGTGGAATACATATCTACACTATGGAAATAAGACGCTGCTAGAAGAAACCTATCCGGGAATGAAGGCATGGGTGGACTACCAGAGAAAGCTAGAAGAAGCACAGGGTGGCCCCCATCTGATAAAAGACGGCTTTCATTTTGCGGACTGGCTGGCACTGGATCATGACGATCCGTCCCCCTTTGGCGCAACGGATCCTTTGTATATCGCAAGCGCATACTATTACAGGTGCGCAGACATTGTGGCGCAGTCTGGCAAAATACTGGGATATAAAGAGGCAGAGGAGTATAGCGCTCTTGCAGGGGAGATCTTAGATGCCATCCGTGAAAAATATTTTGATGAAAACGGGCTATGTATCTGCCCTACACAGACCGCTTCCGCTCTGGCGATCCAGTTTGACTTAAGCGAAAAGATCAAGGAGGAGGGAGATATCTTAGATAGCCGTATCCGAGAAAACGGAGGACATTTAAACACCGGATTTGTGGGAACGCCTCTTCTTTGTCAGGCGCTTACAAAAAGCGGACACCACAAGACGGCGGTGGATCTCCTTTTAAACGAGGAGTATCCGGGGTGGCTTTATGCCGTAAATCTGGGGGCAACCACTATCTGGGAGAGGTGGAACTCCGTACTTGCGGACGGAACGATAAGTCCGGAAGGGATGAACAGCTTAAACCATTATACCTATGGCAGTATCGAGGCGTGGATGTTTGCGGATGTATGCGGTATACGCGTTTGTATGCCAGGGTTTAGGGAGGCTATCATCGCCCCTAATCCAGACAGGAGGCTTGGATACTTAAACGGTAAAATAGAGACCTCAGCCGGTATTTATGAGAGCAGCTGGGAATATAAAAATAATAAAATATATTATGAGATCAAGGTGCCATTTGGAGCATCGGCAAAGATTACCTTGCCGGGAGAGGAGCCGGTTAGCGTTTTTGCAGGCGTTTACACCTATGAAAGAGAGGCGTAAGGAGGACGGGCGATGAGAACAGATCAAGTAAATATAAGGGATCCGTATCTTTTAATCGTAGACGGCACCTACTATTTATACGGTACCCGTAGTGAGACCTGCTGGGGAGAAGCGGATGGATTTGACTGCTATAAAAGCACTTACAAAGAAGAATGGGAAGGCCCCATAGAGATCTTTCACCGTCCGGAAGGGTTCTTTGCGGACAGGAATTTTTGGGCGCCGGAGTGCTATCAGGTTGACGGCGCATTCTATCTGGTGACCACGTTTGGATCTCTAGAAGAAAAGAAGGGTATTTATGTGCTAAAATCTGACAAACCGGAGGGGCCGTTTGAGCTCTACAGTAAAAGGCTGACACCAAAGGATTGGTCATCCATCGACGGGACGCTCTACTGGGAGAACGGGACGCCATACCTTATCTTTTCCCACTCTTTTGAGGATTCAAAGGATGGTGATATGTGCATCCTGGCTCTGACAGAAGATCTTAAAGAAGCGGTGGGAGAGCCGGGGCTGCTTTTCTCAGCGGGAGAGGCAGAGTGGGCGCATCCGGTGCCTTTTGCAAAGGCTGAGTTTGGTATTGACGGAGATGTATATTTTACGGACGGCCCCTGTGTGTTTAGGGACGGGGACGGACTGTACCTTCTCTGGTCAAGCTGGGGGACTGCCGGATACGCGGTGGGCGCAGCCAAGTCAGAGAGCGGTTTACTAAAAGGCCCGTGGGTACAGCAAAAAGAGCCGGTCTTTAAAGAAAACGGGGGACATGGCATGGTGTTTAGGGATATGGACGGGAAACTGAAATTCCTGCTCCATTACCCCAATGATAAATATAAGGAACGCCCTGTGATAACGGAGCTTCAGATAAGAGACGGCTTTGTCTCGGTACTGCGTAAGAGTTAGGGTGACAGACCTGGTTGTGCTTAGAAAAAGCACGGAGAAGATGATCCGAAAAAAGATGGAAAGGAAGAAAAGATGAAGAGACAAAAATGGAATGAAGGATGGAAATTCTGGGCGGATAAGGATTCCTTTGCCCTGGTGTGGAACGTTCCGGAAAATGCCCGTGACATTACGCTTCCCCATGATGCGATGATCGAGGAAAAGGCAGATCCTAAAAGCCCCAACGGGGGAAGTACTGGCTTTCGAAGCGGCGGAGTCTACACCTATGTAAAAAAACTTTACGTACCAAAAGAGGCAAAGCACAGGACGATGATCTTAGAGTTTGAGGGCGTGTACATGAACGCCCAGGTTTATGTCAACGAGCAGCTTGCGGCAAAAAACATGTTTGGCTATACCACATTTTTTGTTAAGCTGGATGATTTTTTGCGTTACGGTGCGGATAATGAGATACGCGTTCAGGTTAGGAACAATAACATGACAAACAGCCGCTGGTACTCCGGAAGTGGAATTTACCGGGATGTTTATCTGTTAGAAGCCGGGATGAGCTATCTGGTGCCGGAGGGGGTTAAGATCTCCTGCGAGTCGGCGGATGCGGATTATGCCGTTATTAAGATAGATGCGGACATTAAGAACCGTGAGCATGGCGCGACAGCTATGACACTGAAAAACATAATTAAGGATGAAAACGGACAGATTGTGGCAGAAGAGGAGAGCGCTATAGTTTTATTTGACCAGGAGGAGAGAACCCTACATCAGAGAATCGCCGTAAAAAATCCAAAGCTGTGGTCAGATGAAACTCCGACACTCTATACCTGTGAGACCATCCTGTATGTGGACGGAAAAGAGGCGGATGCGCAGGTGGAAAAATTTGGAATCCGAACCCTCGCGCTTGACGCAAAGAGGGGCCTTCGCATAAACGGCAAGTCCGTAAACTTACGCGGAGCCTGCATACATCATGACAGCGGACTTTTAGGTGCGGCAACCTATGAGGATGCTCAGTACCGTCAGGTAAAAAAACTTAAGGAGGCGGGATTTAACGCTATCCGCATGTCCCACCATCCGATAGCTCCGGCAATGCTTAAAGCATGTGATGAAATCGGAATGTATGTGATGGACGAAACATTTGATATGTGGACCAGGTGCAAGTCGGATCTGGATTACGGCCTTTATTTTGATGAGTGGTGGGAGAAGGACGCTGCTGCCATGGTGAGTAAGGATTACAACCATCCTTCTGTGCTGCTCTATTCTGTCGGAAATGAAATTCCGGAAATCGGTACGGATCACGGTGCAAAGATATGTCATGATATCTGTGAAAAGATCAGAAGCATTGATAACACGCGCTTTACGCTTGCATCCATCAACGGCGTGTTCGCAGCGGGGGATAAGGTGGACAAGATCGTGGCAGATGTCTCGGCAGACCTGGTGGCAAACGGCGAGCTTGAAGGAAATGTCAACGACTTCATGTCCCTGATGGATGAGCACATGGATAAGATTGTGGTTCACGACATTATCTCTGAGAGACTAAAAAAAGCGTGCGCATCCATCGACGTTGCCGGATACAATTACATGACGGCAAGATATGAGAAGGACGGAAAAGAGTATCCAAACCGTGTGATTGTCGGAAGCGAGACCTATCCGCCGGAGATTGCAAGAAACTGGGAACTGGTTGAGAAGCTTCCGCATATAATCGGGGACTTTACATGGACTGGATGGGATTATGTCGGCGAAGCGGGAGTTGGCGTGCCTGCGTATAACTGGGGAGAAGGCGGCTTTGGCGCAGGATTTCCCTGTCAGTTGGCATACTGCGGAGATATTGATATCACGGGCTTTAGAAGACCTGCGTCCTACTTCCGTGAGGTTGTATTTGGACTAAGAAAAGACCCTTATATCACAGTACAGAATCCGAACCACTACGGGCAGAATCTGATAAAGACGCCCTGGGTGATGAGCGACAGTGTGTCTACATGGAACTGGAAGGGCTGTGAGAAAAAGCCGGTTGTTGTGGAAATTTACGCTCCCGGCGATGAGGTTGAGCTGTTTGTAAACGGTGTCTCACAGGGCAAAAAGCCGTCCGGAGCACAGGCGGGATATTGCACGCTGTTTGAGACTGTATATGAGCCGGGAAGCGTTATGGCAGTGGCATATGAAAGCGGACGTGAAATCGGGCGCATGGAGCTTTGCAGCGCGGACGCTAAGGCTGGGCTGTGGGCGCAGACGGACATGGAAGGAAAAGAGCTTATCTATATAGACATTGCTCTAAAGGACAAGGATGGATATGTTCTTACAGACAGCGATGTGAACTTGACAGCAGAGGTTACGGGAGCGGAGATGGCAGGATTTGGCAGCGGAAATCCGAAGCCTCTTTATAACTTTAATGAAGGCGTGACAGAGACCTTTAACGGAAGAGCTCTCTTAATCCTTAGGAAAACAAAGGAGGATGCGCATGGGAGCGCGACGGTAAAGACTGAGGATGGCAGAAGTGTTACAGTAAACTTCTAAGATATTAAGATAGATAAAAAGGTCCGGGAAGGCTGTGCGCACAGCGTTTTCACGGGCCTTTTTGGGAAGAGAAGAGGAGGAAGTATGAAAGATTACGAAGAAAAGATCAAAGAGCTTCTTGGCAAAATGACGCTTGAGGAGAAGGTGGGACAGCTTCAGCAGTGCGGGCCTTCCCTTGTCGGAGCCTTTGATGTAAGCTTTGGGGAACTGCTTGATATGATGTTTGACGGGCGGATCAGTGAAGAGGAGTTTGGGCGTCTCATGAGCAGTGCAAAACAGGATTTTCACGAGGAGGATCTTAGAGCGGGCAAAATAGGTTCCTACAATGGAATCGGGGATGCGCAGACTGCAAACCGTCTGCAAAAAATTGCGGTTGAGGAGACAAGGCTTGGGATCCCGCTTCTGTTTGGCTATGACGTTATCCACGGCTTTAAGACAGTGACGCCAATCCCTCTTGCAGAGAGCTGTGCGTGGGAGCCAGAGCTTTGGGAGAAAACCGGACGGATGGCAGCGGATGAGGCGACGGCGGCAGGCATACATATGACATTTGCGCCCATGGTGGATGTGGCAAAGGACGCCCGCTGGGGCAGAGTAAGCGAAGGAGCCGGTGAGGATGTGCTCTTAAACGGCCTTTACGGAGCTGCTAAAGTGACGGCCTTTCAGGGAGAGGATCTGTCACAAAAAGATTCCATGGCGGCCTGTGTGAAGCATTTTGCGGCATATGGGGCAGGAGAAGCAGGAAGAGACTATAACCGTGTGGATATGTCCATGCAGAAGCTTTATGAAGAGTATCTTCCGGCATATAAAGCGTGCATTGCGGCAGGCGCAAGGGCTGTGATGCCAGCTTTTAATGATATTAACGGAGTGCCCTGCTCTGTAAACGAAAAACTTCTTAAAGGTATTTTGCGAGGGGACTGGGGGTTTGATGGAATGACAATCAGTGATTCCAACGCCATCGCAGAGTGTGTAAACCACGGTATCGCAAAGGATAAGAAAGATGCCGCAAAGCAGGCGATACTTGCGGGGATGGACATGGACATGGCTTCAAACTCTTATATTGAGAATATGAAGGAGCTGGTGGAGTCCGGTGAGGTTCCGGTTAAGGTGCTTGATGAGGCGGTATCCAATATCCTTAGAGTTAAATTTGAACTGGGACTCTTTGATGATCCATACCGGACAGACAGCGCACGGGAGAGAGAGACTATGGGAAGGCCAGAGTATCGTGCTCTGGCAAGAGAAGCCGCGCAAAAATCCATGGTGCTCTTAAAAAATGACGGCGTTTTGCCTCTTAGTAGGGAGAAAAAAATCGGTATCATAGGGGAGCTTGCGTCCGAGCGTGGAGAGATGATGGGCGCATGGGCCATCGGCGGCAATGCAGATGACTGCGTAAGTCTGACGGACGCCTGTGAGGAAAGGGGAATACCCTATACATATAGTAAGGACGGAAAAAATCTAAAAAAGGTGGCTGCTGAGAGCGATGTCCTGATCGCGGTTATAGGGGAGAAAAAGGACGAGAGCGGAGAGGCGGCAAGCCGTGCTTTGATCACTTTAAAACCTGAGGATGAGGAGTTGCTTAGGGAGCTTAAAAACCTAAAAAAGCCAGTGGTCGCAGTTTTGTTTAACGGCCGTCCTCTTGCCATTCCGAAGCTTGGAGAAAGTACATCAGCTATAATTGAGGCATGGCATCCGGGTGTGGAAGCGGGGAATGCCATATTAGACATCCTTTACGGTGATGTAAACCCAAGCGGGAAGCTGACCACAACCTTCCCCTATGCTACGGGACAGTGTCCGATGTATTACGCACACATTAACACGGGGCGTCCCGGAGGGAAATCAAAGTTTACATCCAAATATTTAGATACGCCCCTTGAGCCTGTCTACCCCTTCGGATATGGCCTAAGCTATACGACATATGAGTACGGCGAAATGAAGGTTAAAAAGCTTGAGAATGCATTTAAGATTTCCATAAAAGTGAAAAATACTGGGGATAGAGAGGGGGAGGAGATTGTCCAGTGCTACGTTCAGGATGTGGTGGCAAAGAGAGTTCGCCCTGTTAAGGAGCTAAAGGATTTTGCAAAGGTCAGTCTTGCGCTAGGTGAGGAGAAAGAAGTCATATTTGAGATACCATTTGGAAAGCTTGGATACTATGATGGTGAGATGAATTATGTCGTGGAGCCGGGGCTGTTTAGGTTTTACGTGGGAGGGAATTCTAAGGATACGCTTATGGCGGAGTGTATGCTCTAAATAATCATCCCGGCAGATGTACAATCTATAAAATGAAAAAAAGTCGGAACTGTCTTAAAAAAAATCTGACCTTAAAAAGCCGTCTTAAAATATGTCGGATTTAAAAAAACAAATAACATGGAATGCTTACATCTTCTAAAGTATACTGTTAGCATCCGAAAACGTGTAAGGAGGAATAAAAATGAAAGATGAAAAGACAGTGAGCCAAAATGGCTCAAAGGAACATGTAAGCACAGCCTTTAAGTGGTTCCATGCGACATCTGTCAACGGAGGAGCGATGATCATCGCGGCGGTGATCTCAAGTTATTTTTCCGCCTATATGACAGATACGATAGGACTTTCGGCTGCGTCCGCTTCGCTTATCATGTTCATCGCAACTTTCTGGGATGCATGTAACGACCCGATGATGGGAGTTATCGCAGACCGCACGAAGTCAAGGTGGGGACGCTACAGGCCTTATTTTATCGTTGCCCCGATCTTGTTGACCATATTTTCCATGTTGATATGGGTAAACCCGGATTTTTCAGATACAGGTAAGTTCATCTGGGTATTGGTTACATACATCGGATATGGTATGACGGTTACGATGTATACTATGCCCCAGATGGCGGTTCTCCCGGCAGCGGTTAAGAGCAGTGAGAGAAGAAATATGATCATCACAATGGGAGCTGGCGTTTGCGCGGTTGCATTCTTAATCGGAAACTCATTTACTCCGAATCTGACGGCATTTTTCGAGAGCCTTGGATTTAGCAATGGCTACCTCCCGCTGATGTTCTGCTGCGGTATCCTCTCATTTATCTCATTCTGGGGACTGTACGCGACAGCAAAAGAAAAGTACCTTAAGCCTGTAGAAAAAGGCACGGCACTTAGGGATCTGAAAAAAGTCTTAAAGCATGTGGAGCTGTTCCCTAACATCATCGCATGGATAATGGCGTCTTTAGGATACGGACTGATGTTCTCATCTTCCGTGTACTACATGACTTATTACTGGGAGAGACCGGACCTTATATCTGTTTATATGATGGTTATCTCTATCGGAGCAACGATTTCCATGGTTGTACTTATGCCTATCGTGTTAAAGATCTTTAAGACAGGACAAAAGTCCCTGATCTTCTCACAGGTTACATCCATGGTATGCTACATAATTTTGTTCTTCTTTGGAAAGACTAACTTTGTGTTCCTGTGCGCTTTGACCTTTATCTCTGCATGTACCTCATCAATGCAAAACGCCCTGGTAAACGTTCTTGTAAACGATGCGATTGATTATATACAGCTGAAGGAAGGAATCACCGCAAACGGTGTGATCGCCTCCATCAAGGGATTTGCTCAGAAGTGTGGTACCACATTAAACAGCTCAGGTATCCTTGCAGTGCTCGCTGTGTCCGGATACGTTGCAAATGCTATTGGTGAGCAGCCGGATTCTGCAATGTTTGCATTAAACTTCTTAAAATTCGGTGCTCCTTGTGTGACGGGTCTGATCCTGATCATCTCTGTGCTGGTTAACCCTGTAGCAAAGTACTATAAAGAGATAGAAGAGATGAAGGCAAAGATGGAAGCAAATGAGTAGATAACACATATCCATAAATAATAGAGAAAGACTCTCGGGAGATTTGTAGCCGGGAGTCTTTCCAATATAGAAAAACTGAGAGGAGAAAAATAATGAAGAGACAGGCAGTAAATCCATATCTTCCCTTCTGGGAGACGGTTCCGGATGGGGAACCACATGTGTTTGGCGACAGAGTATATGTTTTTGGAAGCCATGACAAAAGATGCGGTACGTTTTTTTGCGAGGAGGACTACGTGTGCTGGAGTGCGCCGGTAGATGATCTTGGAAACTGGAAGTATGAGGGCGTGATTTATAGAAAGGATCAGGATCCGATCAACGGAGCTCCATATCAAAAGGCTCTTCCGAAGTTTGATGGAGAGCTTGGGACGGAAGAAAATCCTCACTGCCTTTATGCTCCCGATGTGGCGCAGGGGCCGGACGGAAGATTCTATCTTTTCTATGCGCTGGATTTTGTCAATGTGATCTCGGTTGCGGTGTGTGATACACCGGCGGGAAAATATGAATTTCTTGACTTTGTGACAAGAGCGGACGGCTCCATCCCGGAAGTTGGAAGATGGTTTGATCCGGCAATTCTCTGTGAGGAGAGCGGAAATTATCTGTATTACGGACTCTGTCCAGAGTTTCGTTTCCCGGGGATGGAAGACAGGGAAATGCCGGGAGGTATGATGGTAAAGCTTGCTGATGACATGCACACCATCATCACAGAGCCTGTATGCGTGGCAAACGGCTGTGATACGGCGAAGGGTACCAGTTATGAGGAACACCCCATCCTTGAGGCGTCCAGCATACGTAAGTACGGAAAATGGTATTATTTCGTTTATTCCAGTCTTCAGGGGCATGAGCTCTGCTACGGCATGTCAGAAACTCCGGAAGGACCGTTTGAGTTTAAGGGCGTGATTGTCTCTAACGGAGATATAGGATATGAAGGAAACACACTTCCTGTAAACTATACAGGAAATAATCACGGAGGTCTTGTAAAGATTGGGGATGAATACTATATTTTCTGGCACCGCCATACCCACGGGACGGCTTTCTCCCGTCAAGGGTGCGCCGACAGGGTAGAGATACTCCCGGATGGAACTATTCCACAGATCCAGATAACCAGCTGCGGGTTAAACGGCGGCCCTCTTAAGGCCGAGGGAAGATACCAGACCTATATTGCCTGTCATCTCACAGAAGGGGACAGAACAAAAGTCGGGCAGGTTATGATGGGAGGACCGGGAGAGCCTGTTCCCAAACTTCCGGAGGAGATGCCATATATCACAGAAGAAGAAAAAGCAGACGGTGAAAAGGGGCTCTACCCATATATCAAAAATATGCGAGCGGGCGCTGTTGCGGGCTTTAAGTTTTTTAAGTTTAACGGCACGGAAAAGTATATCACTGTGACGGCCCGAGGCCGGGGGATTATGGAGTTTGTACTGGATTCTCCGGATGGTGAAACGGTCTCAAAGACAGAAGTAGACTGTACGGAATGGACTAAAAAACGCATGGAGATCCCCCATGTAGAAGGAGTCCATGCGCTGTACTTCCGCGTGGGAGAGGGAACGCTTGATTTTGCGGACTTTGAGATGTTTTAGAACCGAGAGAGCACGAAGTGCGTAACAATCCGTGCACCAATGAGAGCTTCTGAAAACAAATGTCGGCTGATTGAAAAATCAGTCGGCATTTGTTTTGCTGGTGTATTCAAAGGGAACAAGGATATCTTCCGGATGGCTGTGCTTGCGGCGGTATTCCTGAGGAGACATCTGATAGGTCTTTCTAAATACCCTGGAGAAATGATCGGCGGAATTATATCCAACCTTTTCTGCTATCTCACTCACCTTAAGATTTGTGTTTGTCAAATAATCCACCGCCCCGGACATGCGAAGCCTCTTTATAAGCCCGGTAAAGCTGTGCCCGGTATTGCGCTTTATAAGCGTACACAGGTGTGGCTCGCTGTAGTGAAAGAGCTTTGCCAGAGCGGACAAAGTCAGGTTTTGATAGTTATGCTGTATATACTGCAGGACAAGAGAAAAATCAGAGCCCATCTGATAGTCATAAAACTGCAGTGTTTTGCTGTAATTTCTAAGCAGATACGTAAACAACAGATTAATCCATGTGATGCAGCAGTTATTGCTGTAAGAGTCGTTTTTGTAGCTTTCGCTCATGGCGTTGTATATGATCTGATTGATCCATTCTGTGTTTCCCACAAAGAACAGGAGAAAATTTGCATGAGAATCGTCCTGCAGTGTGGTGCGAAAGAAGTACGAGAGCAGATCGTTACGCGTCAGAAGAGAGAAAAAGGTGTTATCAAAAATGCTTCTCTTTAGCATTATGCAAAATACAGTGGAGTCGTCATCTATGATCAGATCATGCTTCGAGAAAGGCGCGATGATGCACGCCTCCCCTTTTTTTAACACGCGGGAGGTATCCTCGAATACAAAAGTGCATTGTCCTTCCGCAACATAGTCGATCTCAAAATAGTTGTGACTGTGCGGTGAGGGTCTTGTATATCTGGGGTGCCGGATGATGAATACATCCCGCATATGCGGAATGATGTCGTTTTCCGTCACGCAGAAATTCGTCGGGGAAAAAGGATCGACGTTAAGAACCATCTGGTCGATGATCTTATTAAACTCTGCGGCATCTATATTTCCAAACAGTTTATGTGATGGAAAAGAGTGGGGCGGGGATTCTGAGAGCAGATCCTTGTTGTATAGATATCGGATCATTTCAGGAAACTGCATCCGGTTTCCCGTGCTTAGATAATACTCCTTCATCTGTTTTTGAAATTCCCCATATGTGACATAGTAAGCCATATACTTAACCTCTAATTTTTGTAGGATGTTTAATGTAAACACGCCAAGTATAACAAAATAGGAGCGATTATTCAAGAACGAGAGAAGTTTTACGTAAAAAAGCAACGTGAAAATAAGTCGGATAGTGCCAAAAAATGTACAATGAAACTCAGGGCTGTTTCGGTTACAATACAGATAATAAGGAGGAATAAGAGATGATCAAGTACACAGAAAACCCCTTCTATTTGAATGAGGAACAGGTAAAATGGGTGGAGGACACCTATGCATCCATGACGCTGGAGGAGAAAATCGGGCAGCTTTTTTGTCCGGTTGTTTTTACAAAGGATGAGAAGGAGCTTACAGAGCTGGTGGATAAAAACCACATTGGCGGTATGCTTTACCGTGAAGGGCCGGGAGAGGAGCTGCGTCAGGCGCATAAAGTCCTTCAGGATCATTCTAAGATACCTCTTCTTACTGCGTCAAACTTAGAGTACGGTGGAAACGGCTCTGCTGTTGAGGGAACATATTTTGGCAGGGAGATGTTAGTCGCGGCAACTGGGGATGTTAAGAAGGCATACCAGCTTGGAAAGGTAAGCTGCAGTGAGGGTGCTGCAGTGGGCGTGAACTGGTCATTTGCTCCGGTGGTTGACATGGATTTAAATTATCATAACCCAATCACAAATGTCAGGACATTCGGCAAAGACTTACAGACAATCATTGACATGGGAAAGGCCTATATAGAAGCGGCAAAGGAAGAGGATGTGGCGACTTCTGTGAAGCATTTTCCGGGTGACGGAGTGGACGAGAGGGATCAGCATCTGCTCACCAGTGTGAACTCCCTATCCTGTGAGGAGTGGGACGCCACATACGGAAAAATCTATGAGGAGATGATCGCGGCAGGAACGCTTACAATTATGGCGGCGCATATCGCCATGCCTGCGTATGAGGAAAAGTATGACGGCAAGAAATGCGAGAAAATAATTCCGGCGACTCTTTCAAAGAATATTTTAACACATTTGCTTCGCGAAAAGCTTGGATTTAACGGACTTATCACGACGGATGCAACACCGATGGTCGGCTTTTGCTGTGCCATGGACAGGGCGACGGCAGTGCCGCTGTGTATTGAAAACGGATGTGATATGTTCCTCTTTAACCGGAACATGGAGGAGGATTACCGCTACATGACGGAAGGCTATGAGAAGGGGATCCTCTCAGAAAAACGTCTTGAGGAGGCAGTAAAGCGGATTCTTGCGACAAAGGCGGCGCTTAATCTTCCTAAAAAGCAGCAAAGCGGTACTCTTGTGCCGGATTCTTCTGCTCTTGAGATTTTAAACTGCAAAAAGCATGATACATGGGCAAGAGAATGTGCAGATGAGGGCGTGACCCTTGTAAAGGATACGCAAAATCTTCTGCCTATAAGTCCTAAAAAGCATAAAAGAGTTCTCTTAGAGCTCATGGGAGATTTTGCCTCCAATGAGAGAGTGCTCGCTTCGTTTAAAGAGCGCCTGGAAAAAGAAGGCTTTGATGTGACCGTATATCAAAAAGAAGGCTTTGAGGTCATGGAGGACTCTGTGACAAACTTTAAGAGCAAATATGATCTGATATTCTATGTGGCTAACATTGAGACTGCATCAAACAAGACGGTATCCCGCCTAAACTGGCACACCATGTTCGGGTTAG
>CAZYLH010000018.1:0-24439 GCA_964648695.1 uncultured Lachnospiraceae bacterium
GGTACGCACGGTGGTGTGAGAGGACGGCGGCTAATCACCGCCTCCTACTCGATAAAATAAAATTTAATCTTTTGGGATTTTTGATTGTTTTATTAAAAAAAATAGGTTATACTGGCGGATAGAGCATTTTAAAAATTTAGAAAGAAGGAGGATCATATGGACGCGGACAGTTGCAGTAGGGACACGATGGACATTCACTTACGCTTCAGAAAAAATGTGGGTCTGACTGCTAAGAGCCGGTCTGCGCCCATATGACTTGAAGTTGCGTAAAATCCATGTGTCTCTCTAAAACAAGAATTTCAGGAAGGAGAGATACATATGACGGACGCATTGGAGACGTTAAAGAACAGCATTATTCGATTGGCTGAGGAAAAGAAGTATGCCGCCCTCAGAGATATATTATCCACGATAAATGCGGCGGATATCGCGGCGCTTTTTGAGGAGGATATTCCTGAAAATGTGCTGCCACGGCTTTTCAGGCTTTTGCCAAAGGAGCTGGCGGCGGACACCTTTGTGGAGATGAGTCCTGAGACACAGGAGCTTTTGATAAAAGGGTTTTCTGACAGCGAGCTAAAGGAAGTGGTGGATGAGCTCTATGTGGATGACGCGGTGGACATTGTGGAGGAGATGCCTGCAAATGTGGTCAAGCGCATCCTAAGGCAGGCGGATCCGGAAAAACGCAGGATGATAAACGACATCCTAAAATACCCAGAGGACAGCACCGGAAGCATCATGACCACGGAGTTTGTGGAGCTTCGCCCATACATGACCGTACAGGATGCTATCCTGCACATTCGCCGCGGAGGGCTTAAAAAGGAGACCATAAATACATGCTATGTCTGTCAAAAGGATAGAAAGCTTATCGGGATGGTCACCATACAGGATTTAATCTTAGGAGAAAATGAGCAAAAGCTTGAGGAGCTGATGGAGACGAACGTGATTTCCGTGGGAACATTGGAGGACCAGGAAGCCGTGGTACAGCTCTTTGGAAAATATGACTTTCTTGCCATGCCTGTGGTTGACGGCGAGGGTAGGCTTGTGGGAATTGTCACCGTGGATGACGTCCTTGATGTTATGGAGGAGGAGACCACGGAGGATATCGAGAAGATGGCGGCTATCGTTCCGGCAGACAAGCCCTACCTTAAGCAGACTATCTTTGAACTGTGGAAGAGCCGTATTCCGTGGCTGCTCTTTCTCATGCTCTCCGCCACCTTTACAGGGATGATCATCATGGGGTTTGAGGACGCGCTGGCTCAGTATGTGGTTCTTACGGCGTATGTCCCCATGCTGATGGATACGGGCGGAAATTCCGGAAGTCAGGCTTCTGCTACGGTTATACGCGGTATTGCCGTAGGAGATGTGGAGTTTTCAGACTTTTTTAGTGTTATCTGGAAGGAGATAAGGGTTGCGGTTTTGTGCGGTGTGACTCTGTCGGTATGCAACTTCATAAAGCTGATGCTCTTTGATCGCTTGGAGATGCTTGTGGCGCTTGTAGTGTGTTTGACTCTTTTGGTGACGGTGTTTATCGCAAAGACAGTTGGATGCACCCTGCCGATGCTTGCAAAGAGACTGGGCCTTGACCCGGCTGTGATGGCAAGCCCATTCATCACCACCATTGTAGACGCCATCTCACTTTTGGTATATTTTAGGTTTGCAACTATGCTTTTGGGGCTATAAAAATAGGAGGATGCTATGTTAGATATCAAATTTGTGCGGGAGAATCCGGACATTGTAAGACAGAACATTAAAAATAAATTTCAGGATGATAAGCTGCCCCTGGTGGATGAGGTGATTGAGCTTGATAAGAAAAACCGCGCCATAAAGCAGGAAGTGGAAGAGCTGCGGGCGAAGAGAAATAAACTTAGCAAGCAGATCGGCGCTCTCATGGGACAGGGAAAGAAAGATGAGGCGGAGGCCGTAAAGGCGCAGGTTGCGGCTGACGCGGACCGGATAAACACTCTTTCTGATGAGGAAAAGCAGGTCGAGGAAGACCTCAAGAAAAAGATGATGATAATCCCGAATATCATCGACCCTTCTGTTCCCATTGGCAGGGATGACAGTGAAAATGTGGAGCTTAAAAAGTTTGGGGAGCCGGTTGTGCCTGATTTTGAGATACCCTATCACACAGAGATTATGGAAAAGCTACACGGCATTGACTTAGATGCTGCCAGAAGGGTTGCGGGAAATGGCTTTTATTATCTCTTGGGGGATATCGCCAGACTGCACTCCGCTGTGATCTCATATGCCAGGGATTTTATGATCGACAGAGGCTTTACCTACTGCGTGCCCCCGTTTATGATCCGCTCCGATGTTGTGACGGGCGTTATGAGCTTTGCGGAGATGGACGCCATGATGTATAAGATCGAGGGGGAGGATTTGTATCTGATCGGCACAAGTGAGCACTCCATGATCGGTCGCTTTATCGGGCAGATGTTAAAAGAGGAAGATCTGCCGCTGACGCTCACCAGCTATAGCCCCTGTTTTAGAAAGGAAAAGGGCGCCCACGGTATAGAGGAGCGGGGTGTATACAGAATACACCAGTTTGAAAAACAGGAGATGATAGTTGTCTGCAAGCCTGAGGAGAGCCAGGAGTGGTTTGAAAAGCTCTGGCAAAATACTGTGGATCTGTTCCGATCATTAGACATTCCGGTAAGAACCCTTGAGTGCTGCTCCGGAGACCTGGCAGATCTTAAGGTAAAAAGCGTTGACGTGGAGGCGTGGAGCCCTAGACAGAAGAAGTACTTTGAGGTGGGCAGCTGCTCAAATCTTGGCGATGCGCAGGCAAGAAGGCTGCAGATCCGTGTGACGGGAGAGAACGGAAAGTATCTGGCGCACACCTTAAATAACACCGTTGTTGCGCCGCCGCGTATGCTCATCGCATTTTTGGAAAATAATCTGCGAGAGGATGGCAGCGTAGCTATTCCCAAGGCACTTAGGCCCTACATGGGAGGAAAGACCGAGATCCGCTAAAGACTAAAGGAGAGGGACTTGCATAACTACTTAAGATCGATTGGATTTTCAAATATCAACACCCGTGCAAGGCAGTGGGCACTTACAGACAATTTCATAGAGCATGCCGATGAAACCGCATCCTTTAGACTGGATGAAGACACCGTTTTGATTATTTATAGGAAATATGTTGCGCCCGGATGCGGGGTGATGCTGGTGGGCACCCAGATAAAGGGACGGTTTAGGCTTGATTACTATTTTCCATTTATGCAGTCGGAGCTGGTTACAAGCACGGACGTCTGCATGGTGTCAAAAAAGAATGGCGCAGATGCTTACCTGGTATCAACCGAGGACAGTCGCTTTGGAATGATCACGATTTTTCATCTGATCAACATGACGGATTTTATAAAAAGCAGGCTTGAGCTTGATGAAACTTATCCGGCGAAGAAAATCTGCATGACGGGGTTGGCACTTACTGCCAGGGTTCTCCTTCCCGTTATCAAGACGGAGGAGCAGATACAGGCGCAAAGGCTTCGCAATAAGAAGCGCATTCGGCTATTGCAGGAAGCGCGCTATGGCGATGAGGATGCCATGGAGGAGTTAGCGACTCAGGAGATGGAGACCGTAAGCGTGGTGAATCAGCAGATTTTTCAGGATGATCTCTACAGTGTAATTGACAGCTTCTTTATGCCCTACGGCGTCGAGTGCGATCTGTATATGCTTATGGGAGAGATACTCGCTGTTGAGGAGCTTGTAAATGCATTTACCGGAGAAAAATTCTACAGGATACAGGTGCGGGCAAACTATATAGATGTGACGGTTGGAGTTTTGGCGGCTGATCTGGCGGGTGAGCCAAAGGCCGGTAGACGTATTAAATGCGAGGTATGGCTTCAGGGGACGGTGGAGTTCTTTACGCAATAATATAAGTGGGGCGCTTTTACAAATTGTGCAGATGAAATTTACGCGATTCTCACAAATATATTAAAGAATTTTGGAAAAAGTATTGCATTTTGACGGAGATTAGATTATAATGGACAAAAATTTCCACAAGGAGGAAACAATTATGAATCTTAAGAGAATTATGGCTGGTGTTTTAGCAGGCTCCATGGCGTTGGCTATGGCTGTTCCGGCGTTTGCTGACGAGGAGAGCGTATATAGCGCATATCTCGGCTTCCAGACACCTTCCTACTCTTTCCGTAACGCATGTGACGACGCTACTTACGGTATTGAAGGAACATCAGGTGCGGACTACTCCGAAGTACATGCGTGGGATGATGACAATAATCTCACAAGTGCAGCTGGAACATTCACAGATGTTACCTTTACAGGTGACGGCACATATACCGTATCCGTTTCTGGCTTGGATTGGGATTCAGATGAGTTTGGAACAAGCACCTGCTACAATCTCATTTTCCTGAGCACCAGCATTCCTGTATCCGCTTACAACAGCACAGATTTCTCCATCACAATAGATGAGGTTACTATTGGCGGTAGCGCTCTTTCCCTGGATGAGGATCTGATTCTTAGCAATTATGATGACGTTCTTCCTGATGATGAGGCGACAACTGGTATCCAGCTGTCCATTCAGAATATCTGGAATGACAACGCTGATATCGGATATTATGATATCACTGCTTCTGAGATGACCATCACATTTACCGTATCCGGTCTGGACAGCGTAACAGACGCGCCTGTTGTAGCTGCAACTACGGGTGATGTTGCTCCTGTGGCAGCACTTATGGCATTTGTTGCTGTAGCAGGTGTTGCTATGGTGGCTTCCAAGAAGGCGCGTGTTTTCTAATTAAACTGTGACATGTGTGAAATGAAAGGGGACTTGCCTGTGGGCGTTGTCCCCTTCGCTATTTAAAAAATCATAAGGAGGATAAAAACATGATTTTTAAGAAGGTTTTGGCTGGCGTAGCAGCTAGCGCTTTGGTTGCAGCTATGTGCGTTACCGCATTCGCTGACACCACACTGGAGGCTTCCGTTGACGCTGATCTGACATACACCGTTACGGCTGATGTGGATGAGCTCTCTGTAACAGTGACGCTGACTGACTATATGCTTGATACCAGCGACGGAATTTCCTGGAACGACTGGTGCGGCGGCGCAGTTATCGTAACACTGTCTGACGGCACTGTTAATTACTATGACTATGGCGGCGCTAAAGTAGAGTGGGGCGTTGATCTGGATGGCGACGAGGCGAATGATACAGAAGGCTATGGTTCTGCAAGCTGGGTAGGTACCGTTTCTTTTGATGACGGCGGCGGCACACTTACCATTCCTGTTGAGCAGGGTGCTACTGTAGAGTTTGTCGTTAATTCCTGGACAGATCAGGGTTATGATGACGTAGTACAGTACACACTGACCATCGCTGAGGCTACTGAGACAGGTGATGTTTCTCCTGTAGTTTACCTTGCAGCTGTTGTTGCACTTGCAGGCGTTGCTCTTGTAGCATCAAAGAAGGTTCATGCTTAATCAGTCATTAAAACAGCGATAAAGATATTTACCATAAAAACGCTTCATGGATTTACCTCCATGAAGCGTTTTGTGCTGGGAAGAGACAAATAAACTGTGGCATTTTTTTAGAATATGTGCTAGACTTTTCCGCAGAGCTAAAACATTAATATATCGCGGGAAGCATACTGGATATATTAATCAGCCGGGAAGGAAAGAATATCCATGATACTATATGTTGCACGGCATGGGGAGACCACATATAATGCTAAAGACCTGGTGTGCGGTGTGTCTGATGCGCCCCTTACGCAGCTCGGAAGGCAGCAGGCAAAAGTGCTGGGAGAGGAGCTAAAAAAGATACATATCGACCATGTCTTTGTGTCCCCTCTTAAGCGGGCGAGGGAGACTGCGGACCTGGCACTTTTTGAGAGTGGGCTTAGTTACACAGTGGAACCAAGGCTTATAGAGGAGAATTTTGGTAAGAGCGAGGGCGTTTCGCGCCTGGACTCGGTATTTCAGTACGCAAAGCGCAATCTGGGCATCAGGCAGCCAAATGGGGAGTCGTTTATCGGGCTTTGTCACAGAGCCTACGCTCTTATCGAGGAGACGTATAAAAAATACCCGGATAAGAGCATTCTGTGGATATGCCATGGGACGTTTGGAAGAGCTGTGCGCACATATTTTGTGGATATGAGTAACGATGAAATTTATTCCTATAACATGGAAAATTGCGAGCTTTTAAGGTTCGAGATGTAAAAGAGAGTGCATGAAAAAATATATACCATTAGTTTTTTTTGATATGGCGGCTTTTGCAGTCGTCTTATTTACCGCATGGCTTGGGAACCACGACAGCTGGACAACCTCAAACCTATCTGTTGTCGGCTACTGGCGCGGCTTTACAAAGTGGCTGATACTGTGGGGATGGGTTACAGCAGTGGTTTTTGGGGGTTATCTCCTTTATCTTGGCAAAATGTTTCATATGAAAAGCAAAGTTATGTATGGCTTTACGGCTGTGGGACTCATACTGCTTGTGACAGGTGTCTATATCCCGTATCAGCCGGAGGTATATCCCCTCCTCTCAGACATCCACATCGCGGTTTCCTTTATGGCACCGGTGTGTGTAATCGGGGCAATAATCACTTTGCTCATCAGGCTTAAGAAGAAAAAAATGCCATATATTACAGCCATGATGATTTTACTATTTGTGCTAACGGCCGTGGCAGCGGTGATTTTTGTGCGCTGCACCATCATCACAACGCTTCTTGAGGTGTATGTCATTGGCGGCCTTACGGTGTTTATGACGCTTTTAGCCTGTATTGGCCTGATGCATACGGCTAAGGCGTGAAAAAATTTTTATTTTCTATTTTCATTTGTATTTTTTTGCGCTATAATAGAGCGCAGCTTACAAAAATGCATGGGTAAACTGCAAAGTGTGAGATAACTGCCGGTGGGCAGAAAAATTATTTTATCGGAGGTTTATTATGTTAGTATCTGCTAAGGAAATGCTTGAGAAGGCGAAGGCCGGCAAGTATGCGGTTGGTCAGTTTAATATCAACAATCTGGAGTGGACAAAGGCGATCCTTTTGACAGCACAGGAGCTTAACTCCCCTGTAATATTAGGTGTGTCAGAGGGCGCCGGCAAATATATGACGGGCTTTAAGACCGTTGCGGACATGGTAAAGGCTATGGATGAGTGCTTAGGGATCACAGTTCCCGTTGCGCTTCACTTAGACCACGGCTCCTATGACGGATGCTATAAGTGCATAGAGGCTGGCTTTTCATCCATTATGTTTGACGGCTCTCACTACCCAATTGAGGAAAATATTGCAAAGACTAAAGAGTTGGTTGCAGTCTGTGAGGAGAAGGGCCTCTCCCTTGAGGCAGAGGTAGGCTCCATCGGCGGAGAGGAAGACGGCGTTGTCGGAATGGGAGAGTGCGCTGATCCTGACGAGTGCAAGAGCATTGCGGATCTGGGAGTTACCATGCTGGCTGCCGGTATCGGAAATATCCACGGCAAATATCCCGAAAACTGGCAGGGGCTGAGCTTTGAGACTCTGGCAGCTATAGAGGAGAAGGTTGGAGATATGCCACTGGTTCTTCACGGCGGTACAGGCATCCCCGCGGACATGATAAAAAAAGCCATCTCACTGGGAGTTGCAAAGATCAACGTAAACACAGAGTGCCAGATTGCCTTTGCTGAGGCTACACGCAAGTATATCGAGGCTGGCAAGGATCTTGAGGGCAAGGGCTTTGATCCCAGAAAGCTTCTGGCTCCGGGCTTTGAGGCTATCAAGGAAACCGTTAAGGAGAAGATGGAGCTCTTTGGTTCTGTCGGCAAGGCGTGAGAATAGCGTGAGTTTCAGGCGCACACTAAAAATATCATAGTAAGTAAAGATCCGGCTGCGTGAGTGCAGCCGGATTTTTTGCTGTATGCTATTGTAAAAAGATGCGTTTTGAGTTAATATGTTTTGGATACAACTTTGTCAGCCAGGGGAAAAGGCTTTTGGAGGTCTATTAGTGGATATTCAGTTGATGAATCTGCACATTTACTATAAGAAACAGGGACAGGGGGAAAATGTCCTGCTCCTTCACGGATGGGGCGCAAATGTCGAGCTGTATAAGGGGCTTATGGATGCGCTTTCAGTAAATCACACGGTCTATGCGCTTGATATGCCGGGAGTTGGAAAAAGCGATGAGCCGCCATCGCCCTGGTGCGTGGATGACTATGTGCAGCTGGTATCTGAATTTATAAAGGCGATGGGCATTAAAAAGACGCACCTTATCGGCCATTCCTTTGGTGGCAGGGTGATTATAAAGCTGATGAATCTAAAAAACCGGCCGGTGCAGGTGGATAAGATTGTGTTTATCGACGCGGCGGGTATTAAGCCAAAGAAGAAGCTTAAGACAAGGATAAAGGTACTAAGTTATAAGGTGGCCAAACTGATTTTTAGTAACCCTGTTATGTCATTTTTATATCCGGACTATCTGGAAAATATGCGAAAGCGAAACGGCTCCGCGGACTATAACTCTGCCACCCCCGTGATGCGAAACACGCTGGTACGGGTGGTAAATGAGGACTTAAAGCAGCTTTTAGGAGGGATTGACCGACCTGTGCTGCTTATCTGGGGCGAAAATGACCCGGTGACACCCTTAAGCGATGCACACCAGATGGAGTCGACTATTCCTGATGCAGGGCTTGTGGTGGTAAAGGGTGCAGGGCATTTTTCATATCTGGAGCAGCCTGCGCTGGTAAATGCAGCCATCAAAAATTTCTTGGGAGCGTAGATTATGGATGTGATTTTAAACAGGATATTCTTTGCCTTATATCTGGCGGCGGGAACAGCCGGTTTTGCAAGCCTCCTGATCTACTACATGCACATGTTCCAGCTAAATTCCTATAAGGCGGATGAGCAGTGGCGCTTTATGAGGGAAAATGTCGGAAGCCTCCTAGGGCGCGTGATGGGCGTTATCATAAGCATGCTTTTTTTAGGGATTTGGGCGCTGACAGAAAAACCGGTCTTAGTTGCATTTGCTGTTATTTTACAGTTTATGACATTTTGGGGGAACCGCCCGTGGGCAAGGCAGGCAAAGAGACCCCTGGTCTATACAGGGCGGGTAAAAAGGCTTTTTGCCACCGCCTGGATTTTGTATCTGTTAATAATCCTTGCGGGTTTTAGTTTTGTCACCGTAATTGGAGAGACTGTAGGATGCGCTCTTTCTTGCATTGTCTGCGCTCTTTTGTGTTTGTTTGTGCCAGAGTTACTCTTCCTTGGAAATATCATAAATCACCCGGTGGAGGAGGGCATAAATAATCGCTTTATAAATGAGGCAAAGGATATCATAGCCTCAATGCCAAATCTAACGGTTATCGGAATAACGGGAAGTTTTGGAAAGACCAGCACCAAGTATTTCTTAACGACACTTCTTTCCGGGAGCTTTAATGTCCTCATGACTCCGGGAAATTATAATACGGTTCTGGGGGTGACAAAGACAGTCAGAGAACAGCTTAAAGCCACTCATGAGGTGTTTGTCTGCGAGATGGGTGCCAGGAGAGTGGGAGAGATTAAGGGCGTTTGCGATATCGTAAAGCCAGATATGGGAGTGATCACATCCATCGGCGCTCAGCATCTGGAGACCTTTGGCAGTATGGAAAACATCATCCATACAAAGCTTGAATTGGCGGATGCAGTACCTGATGGCGGACGGGTGTTTTTAAACTTTGACAATGAGATACTCCGTTCACAAGAGCTTGACAAGTCCGTGGTAAGCTATGGACTGGAAAATAAAAATACAGACTTTTGCCCGAAAAATGTTAAGGTTTCAGAGCGAGGAAGCGAGTTTGATATCACTTTTCCGGATGGAGCAAGCGCTCATTTTGTGACCCCGCTTATCGGAGTTCACAATGTGCTAAACCTTGCGGGCTGTATCGCGGTGGCCTATTACATGAATGTGCCGGCGGAGGTTATGGTGCGCCAGGCAAAACGCTTAAAGGCGGTGCCGCATCGGCTGCAGCTTATAAAAAGCGGCAGAGGGCTGGTGATCGACGACGCCTACAACTCAAACCCGGCGGGGGCGAAGGCTGCCCTTGAGACACTGTCAATGTTTGATGGACTGCACATTTTGGTGACACCCGGAATGGTGGAGCTTGGAGAGCAGCAGTATGCTCTAAACAGGGAGCTTGGAGTACAGGCGGCAGAGCACTGTGACTACATTGTGCTGGTGGGACATAAGCAGACGGTGCCCATCGCAGAAGGGGTGAAAAGCGCAGGCTTTCCCGAGGAGAGGCTTTTTATTGTAGCGGATTTAGCGGAAGCCTTAGAGCGTGTGGATGCCATCAAATCGTCTGAGCGGCAAAAGATAATCCTTTTGGAAAATGATCTTCCGGACAATTATTAAGCGAGGTACTACCATGAAGATATGTGTTGCGCTGTTTTTTGGCGGGCAAAGCGTGGAGCATGAGGTTTCGGTGATCACCGGACTTCAGGCATACTACGCATTTGACAAGGAAGCCTATGATGTGATCCCTGTCTATATCAGCAAGGACAATGAGATGTATATCGGCGAGAAGGTGGGAGATATTTCTGCTTATAAGGATATCCCGGCGCTCATTGCCGCGAGCATGCGGGTGAACATGGTGAGGGAAAATGGAAAGGTGTATTTAAGACAGATGCACACCAAGAGCTTTCACAAGCCAAAGAGCATTTTAGTGGATGTGGCTTTTCCGGCGGTTCACGGAACAAATGTGGAGGATGGCACTCTTCAGGGGTTTTTTAGAACCATGTGCATCCCATACGTGGGCTGCGATGTGACCGCCTCGGCTCTTGGAATGGACAAATTCGCCATGAAAGCTGTGCTCTCATATGTGGGAATTCCAGTGCTTCCGTGCATTTTAGTGGAGAGCTTTTTCTACGACAGTCATCAGGATGAGGTGATGGCTCGGACCAAAAAGGAGATAGGCTATCCTGTGATCGTAAAGCCGGTAAATTTGGGCTCTAGCGTAGGGATTAAGATTGCCCATAACCAGGACGAGCTTGAAACGGCGCTTGAGGGGGCTTTTGCCTTTTCGATGCGCGTGCTGGTAGAAAAAGCTATCACAAATCTAAAGGAGATTAACTGCTCCGTGCTTGGAGATGCAGAAAGCGCGACGGCCTCCGAGTGCGAATCCCCTCTGGCTCAGGATGAAATTTTAAGCTATAAGGACAAGTATATGAGCTCTGGAGGCGGAAAATCCGGTGCAAAGAGCGAAGGGACTGCTACAGGCAACAAATCCGGCGAGGGCATGGCAAGTCTCTCAAGGGAGCTTCCTGCAAAGATTTCTGCAGAGCTACGAAAAAAGGTTCGGGAGCTTTCCGTAAAGACATTTAAAGCGCTTGGCTGCTCCGGTGTGGCGCGCATAGACTGTATGCTGGATCAGGATACTGGTGAGGTGTATGTAAATGAGATTAACACCATTCCGGGCTCTCTGTCGTTTTATCTGTGGCAGCCGGTGGGGCTTTCATACGACCAGCTACTGGATAAGATGGTAAAGCTTGCCCTAAAGCGTGACAGGGAGCTTTCAAATCTTTCCTTCTCCTTTGAGACAAATTTGTTGGCAAATGTGAATTTAGGCGGTGCGAAAAAATAATGCGGCACTGGGCGAGGTGTAAAACATGAGTGAAGAAAAACAGCCTGCAAATATGAATGAAGAAAATCAGGTCCTGGGTGTGGATGAAGAAAAAGAGCTTTCAAATATAAATGAAGAAAGCCAGAGCCGAGATGTGCCCAAAGAAGAGAAGCCTGTAAATAAGCTTTATAGTTTGCTTATCAGAAAGATGAAGAGTTTGAGGGATTTTGTAAAGCCCTCTGCGCCTGCAAGTAAGCTTTATGGTATCCTTATCAGAAAGGGTATCTTTTGCACTTCTCTTGCGATCTTTGTGTATGCCCTTTCGGCTCTGATAGTCATAGGATGGGGGTATTACAGCAGTCAGAAGGAGTATGAGGACTTAAACGAGGAAGTGGTGGTTATTGGGGAGCAGAGCGTCACCGTCAACATGGATACGGATGATGAGTCGACAGATGATTCGGCAGAAGAAGATGATACAGCTGTGCCCTACCTGGATATTTCCGTGGATGAGACCAAGCTTAAGGCGCTTAACGATGATTACGCATTTTACATTGTGATACCCGGCACAAATATTCAGTATCCTGTGGTTCAGGGAGAGGATAACGACCATTATCTCCGTTACACCTACTCCAACAAGGAAAATACTGCGGGAGCCATTGCCCTAGATTACAGGACGGACAGAGATACCTATCTTCAGAGCTTTAACACCATAATCACCGGACATAACCGTCAGGATGGCACCATGTTTTCGGATCTGGCAAATTATAAAGATGAGAGCTTCCGCGATGAATACCCCTATGTCTACATTATCATGGGGGATGAGGAATACGTCTATGAGATTTTCTCCTTTTATGAGATGACGCCGGTGGCGGTGTGCTATAATCCGCTTGCCACATCCTCAGTATACCTTGAGTTCGCTCTGGAAAATAACTCATACGAGTTAGATATTACTGTGACAACGGATGATAATATTATCACAATGTACACCTGCAATGAGGATTCCTCAATGCGCTATCTCTGCCATGCCGTGCTGAGAGCGGTTTATGAGCTCCAGTGAACTTTTTAACTCACAGCATAAAAAAATCAATAACGGACGATATTTGTGGCTGTCACATCTTTGATTTATTGCTCATTGATGTGGCAGCTTTTTCTTGTCAACAAATGGGTATGTGATGCCTAACTTCTTTTGAAAATTGATTATAATTTGCGCTTGACATATGAAAACCCTTGTGCTAGTCTGTACTTTGCGTTATTGTCGCACGCACTTATTTTTTGCGCCCTTTTTTAGGGTAAAAAGGCAGTGATGGCGGCAAGATTTTATAAAAATTTAAGAAAATCTATAGACAGGGGTAAAAGCGTTCATGGAAAAAAACAGATTAAAGCTTGACAAAACAGGCAAGCACACCAGAATGAGTTATGCCAGACGTGAAGAGAATCTGGAAGATATGCCAAACCTCATTGAGGTGCAGACGAAATCCTACAAGTGGTTTCGCGAAAAGGGTCTGAAGGAAGTTTTTCGTGACATCTTTCCCATCAGTGATTTTAATGGGACGATGACCTTAAGCTTTGAGGACTGCAAAATCTGTGAGGATAAGAAGAAGTATACGATTGATGAATGCAAGGAACGGGATGCGACATATTCCGCGCCGCTTTACGTGCAGGTAAAGCTGCAAAAGCGTGACGAGAACGGTCAGATCATCGACCGTGAGGAGTCCAAGTCTGTTTACATGGGCGACATTCCCCTTATGACAGAGACGGGATCCTTTGTCATAAACGGCGCGGAGCGCGTTATCGTAAGCCAGTTGGTTCGCTCCCCCGGCATCTATTATGATATTACACATGACAAGGTTGGAAAGAGACTCTACAGCGCCACTGTGATTCCAAACAGAGGTGCGTGGCTGGAGTATGATACGGATTCTTCGGATATTTTCTGGGTGAGGGTGGACCGCACCAGAAAGCTGCCCGTCACAGTGCTACTTAGAGCTTTGGGATGGGGCACAAATGAGGATATCATAGGCCTTTTGGGTGAGGAGCCCAAGATCTACGCCACATTTGAAAAGGACGCTTCCGACAGCAGAAAGACGGGCCTTTTGGAGCTCTACAAGAAGGTGCGCCCGGGCGAGCCATTAAGCGTTGACAGCGCTCAGACATATATAAACAACACCTTCTTTGACGCAAGGAGATACGACCTTGCAAAGGTTGGCCGTTATAAATTTAATAAGAAGTTAAACTTCCGCATCCGTCTGGCGGGACAGGTCTTAGCGGAGGATGTTGTAAATCCCAGAACAGGTGAGATTCTCTTTGAGGCTGGCGCACAGCTTACAAGGGATCAGGCTGAGCAGATCCAGGATGCAGCCATTGAGTATGTAATGGTAAAGGCGGAGGGAAGGAATGTAAAGGTTCTCTCCAACATGATGGTTGATCCCAGAGGATATCTTACAGAGGAGGAGCTTAAGGAGCTTGACCTTTACGATGAGAATAACGATATTATAAAGGTGTATTATCCGAACCTTTCCGAGCTTGACGACTATCGCGAGGATAAAAAAAGAATATTGGACGAAACAGATTCTGTAGAGGCGGATAGAAAGCGCCGCTTAGAGGAGCTGGCAGACGACTTTAGAAATATTCTGGTGATGAAGCACATCACCAAGGAGGATATTGTAGCCTCCATAAACTACGCTCTAAACCTTGAGATGGGGATAGGGACAAAGGACGATATCGACCACCTTGGCAACCGCCGCATACGCTGCGTGGGCGAGCTTTTGCAGAATCAGTACCGCATCGGCCTTTCCCGTATGGAGCGTCTGGTTCGTGAGCGCATGAGCACCATGAATCCGGAGGAAGTAACAGAGCAGTCCCTCATAAACATCAAGCCTGTGACGGCAAATGTAAAGGAGTTTTTTGGAAGCTCCCAGCTGTCTCAGTTTATGGATCAGAATAACCCTTTGGCGGAGCTGACTCACAAGAGGCGTCTATCAGCCCTTGGCCCCGGTGGTCTTTCAAGAGACCGCGCAGGCTTTGAGGTGCGAGACGTTCACTATACGCATTATGGCCGTATGTGCCCCATCGAGACCCCCGAGGGTCCAAACATCGGTCTTATAAACTCTCTGGCGTCCTACGCAAGGATTAATCCATACGGCTTTATCGAGGCGCCTTACTATAAGGTGGATAAGAGTGATCCTGAAAATCCCGTTGTGACAACGGAGCGTGTATATCTCACCGCGGATGTGGAGGATGACTACGTTGTTGCCATGGCAAACGAGGAGCTGGATGAGGAGCGCCACTTCATACACGAGAATGTGTCCGGACGCTATAAAGAAGAGACATCCACATTTAAGCGCACAAGGATTGACTTGATGGACGTTTCCCCTAAGATGGTCTTTTCCGTGGCTACATCCATGATTCCCTTCCTGCAAAACGACGATGCAAACCGCGCCCTCATGGGATCCAACATGCAGCGTCAGGCAGTGCCGCTCATGATCACAGAGGCACCGGCAGTGGACACGGGTATAGCAAAGAAGGCGGCGGTGGACTCCGGCGTTTGCGTGATCGCTAAAAATGCCGGTATTGTGGTGGTATCCTCCTCGGACTACATCTCTGTAAGGAGACAGGATGGCGGGCTGGATGAGTACCATTTGCAGAAGTTTAGAAGAAGCAACCAGTCTAACTGCTACAACCAGAAGCCCATTGTCTTTGCAAACGACTACGTTGAAAAGGGCGAGGTTATCGCGGACGGCGCTTCCACAAAGGACGGAGAGATCGCTCTTGGAAAGAACCCCTTGATAGGCTTTATGACCTGGGAGGGATATAACTACGAGGATGCAGTTCTCTTAAGTGAAAAACTGGTTCAGGATGACGTATTTACATCCATTCATATAGAAGAGTACGAGACAGAGGCCCGTGATACAAAGCTTGGGCCTGAGGAGATTACCAGGGATGTTCCGGGTGTGGGTGATGATGCGCTAAAGGATTTGGACGAGAGAGGCATCATTCGCATCGGCGCGGAAGTGCGCGCGGGAGATATCCTTGTTGGAAAGGTTACCCCTAAGGGCGAGACAGAGCTTACCGCAGAGGAGAGACTCCTTAGAGCTATCTTTGGCGAGAAGGCCAGGGAAGTGAGGGATACCTCCTTAAAGGTTCCCCACGGAGCATACGGTACGGTTGTCGACACAAAGGTGTTTACTAGGGAAAATAGCGACGATCTGGCTCCCGGCGTATTAGAAACCGTGCGCATTTACATCGCTCAGAAGAGAAAGATCTCCGTGGGCGATAAGATGGCAGGACGCCACGGAAACAAGGGCGTTGTCTCCAGAGTGCTTCCGGTGGAGGATATGCCGTTCCTACCTAACGGCAGACCTTTAGACATCGTGCTAAATCCCCTTGGTGTGCCTTCCCGAATGAATATCGGACAGGTTCTTGAGATCCATCTAAGCCTTGCCGCAAAGGCGCTTGGCATTGATGTTTCCACCCCTATATTTGACGGCGCTAAGGAGAACGACATCGGCGATACGTTGGAGATGGCGAACGACTACGTGAACTGGGAGTGGGAAGATTTCTACAACAAGTACAAGGATTCTGTGAGCGATGAGATTTTAGAGCTCTTGGGAGATGAAGAGCATCTGGAGCACAGAAAGCTCTGGAAGGGCGTTCCAATCTCAAGAGACGGTAAGGTTCGTCTGCGTGATGGACGTACCGGCGAGTATTTTGACAATCCGGTTACCATCGGACACATGCACTATCTAAAGCTCCATCACTTAGTGGATGATAAGATCCACGCGCGTTCTACCGGCCCCTACTCCCTGGTTACCCAGCAGCCTTTAGGCGGAAAGGCTCAGTTTGGTGGTCAGCGTTTCGGAGAGATGGAGGTGTGGGCCCTGGAGGCATACGGCGCAGCATATACTCTCCAGGAGATCCTTACCGTAAAGTCGGATGATGTCGTGGGTCGTGTAAAGACATTCGAGGCGATTATCAAAGGTCACAACATTCCAGATTCCGGTGTGCCTGAATCCTTTAAGGTGCTTCTTAAGGAGCTTCAGTCTCTGGGACTTGACGTCAGCGTCTTAAATAACGGCGAGGAGGTCGAGATCAAGGAGAGCGGCGAGTACGGAAACACTGATTTCCGCTCCGTTATGGAGGATGATAAGCCCTACCGGCGTGAGAGCAATAAAGAGCTTGCTGCGGGAGGCTTTAGCACACAGATCCTCAACGAGGATACTCACGAATTTGAGGATGAGGAGTCCGAGGAAGGATATGATGACGATTATGGCGACGACTATGACGAGACCTATGATGAGGGCAGCTCTGAGGACGATTATGAATAAGAAGGGAGTTCACACATGCCTGAGATAAGCAATGAGACATATCAGCCACTGGTATTTGATTCTATCAGGATCAATCTTGCATCACCGGAGAAGATCAGGGAGTGGTCCCATGGAGTCGTTACAAAGCCGGAGACGATAAACTATAGAACACTAAAGCCAGAGAAGGACGGACTGTTCTGCGAGCGTATCTTTGGACCCAACAAGGATTGGGAATGCCATTGTGGAAAATATAAGAAAATCCGCTATAAGGGTGTGATCTGCGACCGCTGCGGCGTGGAGGTTACAAAGTCCAATGTCCGCCGTGAGCGCATGGGGCATATCGAGCTGGCAGCACCCGTTTCCCATATCTGGTATTTTAAGGGTATCCCAAGCAGAATGGGACTGATTTTAGACGTATCTCCAAAGAATCTGGACAGGGTGCTCTACTTTGCCGCATATATTGTGCTTGACAAGGGCACCACAGATCTAACGGAAAAGCAGGTTCTCACAGAGACAGAGTACAATGAGGCAATTGAGAAATTTGGCCGCGGAAGCTTTAAGGCGGGAATGGGAGCTGAGGCTATCCAGACTCTTCTAAAGAAAATTGATCTGGATGCTGAGGCGGCAGAACTTCGCAAGCAGCTTGAAAACGCGAGTGGACAGAAGAGAGCCCGCATAATAAAGAGGCTTGAGGTTGTGGATGCATTCTGCAACTCCGACAATCGTCCCGAGTGGATGATACTAAACGTGGTTCCGGTTATCCCCTCCGACCTTCGCCCCATGGTGCAGTTAGACGGCGGTCGCTTTGCGACATCGGACTTAAATGATCTGTACCGCCGTATTATAAATAGAAACAACCGTCTCGCAAAGCTCTTAGAGCTTGGCGCACCGGAAATCATTGTCCGAAACGAAAAGCGTATGCTACAGGAAGCGGTGGATGCCCTTATCGATAATGGTCGTCGCGGTCGTGCGGTGACGGGGGCTGGAAACAGAGCCCTAAAATCCCTCTCAGACCTTCTTAAGGGAAAGCAGGGACGTTTCCGTCAAAACCTTCTTGGTAAGCGTGTGGATTATTCCGGCCGTTCCGTTATCGTGGTTGGCCCGGAGCTAAAGATTTATCAGTGCGGCTTGCCAAAGGAGATGGCTATCGAGCTCTTCAAACCGTTTGTGATGAGGGAGCTTGTAAAAAATGGCGAGGCAAACAATATAAAGAGCGCAAAGAAGATGGTGGAGCGTCTTCAGCCCGTTGTCTGGGATGTGCTTGAGGACGTTATAAAGGAGCATCCGGTGATGCTAAACCGAGCTCCTACACTGCACAGACTTGGTATTCAGGCATTTGAGCCGATCCTTGTAGAGGGCAAGGCTATAAAACTCCATCCGCTTGTTTGTACCGCGTTTAACGCAGACTTTGACGGAGATCAGATGGCGGTTCACCTTCCTCTTTCAATGGAGGCTCAAGCAGAGTGCCGCTTTATGCTGCTCTCACCAAACAACCTCTTAAAGCCCTCGGATGGCGCGCCGGTAGCGGTTCCCTCACAGGATATGGTCCTGGGTATCTACTACCTGACACAGGAGCGCCCCGGCTCTAAGGGCGAGGGAATGTATTTTCACAGCTTTAACGAGGCGATCCTTGCCTATGAGAACAAGGCGATCACCTTCCACTCCCGCATAAATGTGCGGATGACAAAGACCATGGAGGATGGCACTACTAAGATGCAGACAGTATCCTCCACATACGGACGGTTTTTGTTTAACGAGATTATCCCCCAGGATTTGGGGTTTGTGGACAGAAGCATTCCAGGCAATGAGCTTCTTTTAGAGGTGGATGAGCTTGTTGGGAAAAAGCAGCTTAAAAACATTCTCCAGAGGGTTATCGACAAGCATGGCGCCACCGTCACAGCGGAGGTGTTAGACGCCATCAAGTCAATGGGATATAAGTACTCCACTATTGCGGCTCTGACTGTTTCAGTCAGCGATATGACAGTGCCTTCTCAGAAGAAGGAGATGATTGAGGCTGCCCAGAAGCAGGTGGATGACATCTCAAAGAAATTCAGAAGAGGTCTCTTGACGGAAGAGGAGCGCTACAAGGGCGTTATAAGCACTTGGAGAAAGACTGACGACGAGCTTACAAAGGCCCTGCTTGAAGGTCTTAGCGAGTATAACAATATTCACATGATGGCGGACTCCGGTGCCCGTGGTTCTGATAAGCAGATTAAGCAGCTTGCGGGTATGCGAGGCCTGATGGCGGACACAACCGGTCACACCATAGAGCTTCCCATTACCTCAAACTTCCGTGAGGGTCTGGACGTACTAGAGTACTTCATGTCAGCACATGGTGCCCGCAAAGGTCTGTCAGACACAGCGCTTCGTACAGCGGACTCTGGGTACCTGACAAGACGACTGGTGGACGTATCCCAGGAGCTTATCATCTGCGATGTGGACTGCTGCGCAGATAAGATTAAGGAAAAGGGACTTGAGGCAATCCCCTTCATGGAGATCAGCGCGTTTACTGATGGTCAGACAGTCATTGAGTCGTTAGAGAACCGTATAAAGGGGCGCTATATCGCAGAGACGATTACAGATCCAGAGACCGGCGAGATTATCGCAAAGGCAAATCACATGCTGACACCCAGCCGTGCGGCGGGAGTGGTTAAGGCGCTTGATAAGATGGGAAGAAATACGGTTAAGATCCGTACCATCTTAAGCTGCAAGTGCCATCACGGTATCTGCTCCAAGTGCTACGGCTCCAACATGGCAACAGGTCAGCCCGTTCAAGTAGGTGAGGCAGTTGGAATTATCGCGGCGCAGTCCATCGGAGAGCCCGGTACGCAGCTGACCATGAGAACCTTCCACACCGGCGGTGTGGCAGGCGGCGATATCACCCAGGGTCTTCCCAGAGTTGAGGAGATCTTTGAGGCAAGAAAGCCAAAGGGTATCGCAATCATAACGGAGATCAGCGGAAAGGCGACCGTTAAGGATACGAAGAAGAAGCGTGAGATTGAGGTCTACAACGAGGAGACCGGCGAGAAGAAGGCATACCTCATTCCATACGGCTCCCATATCAAGCTTAAGGGCGAGTCAATGGATGTTGAGGCGGGCGATGAGCTGACAGAGGGACATGTAAATCCTCATGACATTCTTCGCATAAAGGGTGTGCGTGCAGCGCAGGATTACATGTTAAGAGAGGTTCAGAGCGTTTACCAGTCGCAGGCCGTTGATATCAGCGATAAGCATATCGAGGTTATCGTTCGTCAGATGATGAAGAAGGTGCGCATTGAGGAGTCCGGAGACAGCGATAAGCTGGCGGGCACCACGATGGATTACCTCGCATTTGAGGAGATGAACGAAGCGCTTGTAGAGGAAGGCAAGGTGCCTGCAAAGGGTACGAGAGTGCTTCTCGGTATCACAAAGGCGTCTCTTGCAACGGATTCCTTCCTGTCCGCGGCTTCATTCCAGGAGACCACAAAGGTTCTTACTGAGGCGTCCATAAACGGAAAGGTTGACAAGCTTATCGGCCTTAAGGAAAATGTCATCATTGGTAAGCTTATCCCCGCCGGTAGCGGAATGGATCGCTATAGAGGTGTACACCTTGACACGGAGCTTGTTAAGCCCGTGGAGGAGATAAACATCGTTGAGGAGGATGACTTAGAAGAGGATCAGTCCACAGATCCGATCTTAAATGAAATTCTTGATACCCTCTCAGAGGAGGATCCGGAAGGGGTTATAAACGATGAATACTCCGATGACGAGTATGACGAGGATGAGCAGGATGTCATAGAAGAAACAGAAGAGACAGAAGAAACAGAAGAAGTAGACGAATAATTAATAAAAGAGCCATGCCCCGGAAGCGTCAAACCGGGGCTGCTTTTTTTCGAAAAAAATATAAAAGGGACTTGACATCCAAAATTTTCGTATTTATAATGCGGATTGTGTGCCGCTTTGCGTCATGCGTTATTCTGCGCGCAAAAAAAGAGGACAACCGACTCTGGCACTACGAACAATTGTCTATTACTATCAGGAGGTGAAAGGATGCCTACATTTAATCAGTTGGTAAGAAAGGGCAGACAGACTACGGAGAAGAAGAGTACCGCTCCCGCTCTGCAAAAGGGATATAATTCCCTTCACAAGAAGCAGACAAATGTGAGCTCTCCTCAGAAGAGAGGTGTATGTACTTCCGTTAAGACTGCTACCCCTAAAAAGCCTAACTCTGCTCTTCGTAAGATCGCCAGAGTTCGTCTTTCAAATGGTATTGAGGTAACAAGCTATATCCCCGGTGAGGGTCACAATCTTCAGGAGCACAGCGTGGTTTTGATCCGCGGCGGCCGTGTAAAGGATTTGCCCGGTACAAGATACCACATCATCAGAGGTACGCTTGATACTGCGGGCGTTGCAAAGAGAAGACAGGCTCGTTCCAAGTATGGCGCTAAGCGTCCTAAGGAAGCAAAGAAATAAGTTTAATCATCAAAAAATAAAGAATTTAAGTGCCGGCATTCGAACAGGAAACCTTCTGACGGTTGCAGAATAAATTTAGGTTTACAGAAACAAGAACCGAGCGCGAACACATTTTTTGTGAGTACCGATGATCTAGTTTTTAGAATTAAGGAGGGAAGCAACGTGCCACGTAAAGGACATATCCAGAAAAGAGATGTTTTAGCAGATCCTATCTATAAGAATAAGGTCGTTACAAAGCTGATCAATAATATCATGCTTGACGGCAAGAGAGGGATTGCTCAGAAGATCGTTTATGGCGCATTTGAGATCGTAGAACAGAAGAGCGGAAAGCCCGCTGTAGAGGTTTTTGAGGAAGCCATGAACAACATTATGCCAGTTCTCGAGGTAAAGGCTAAAAGAGTCGGCGGCGCCACATATCAGGTGCCGATCGAGGTGAAGCCTGAGAGACGTCAGGCTCTTGCTCTTCGCTGGCTGACCATGTTTTCTCGCAAGAGAGGTGAGAAGACTATGACAGAGAGACTTGCGAATGAGATTTTAGACGCGTCAAACAACACCGGCGCGGCAGTAAAGAGGAAGGAAGATATGCACAAGATGGCAGATGCAAACAAGGCATTTGCTCATTACAGATTCTAGTGCATATAGTCCTGGAGAAAGGAGGAAAATACCTTGGCTGGTAGAGAATATCCGCTTGAGAGAACCAGAAATATCGGAATCATGGCTCATATCGATGCTGGTAAGACCACATTGACAGAGCGTATCCTGTATTACACTGGCGTTAATTATAAAATCGGTGATACTCACGAGGGTACTGCGACCATGGACTGGATGGCGCAGGAGCAGGAGAGAGGTATCACCATCACATCCGCTGCTACCACCTGCCACTGGACCTTGGAGAAGGAGGCAAAGACGGATCCGGATGCCTTAGAGCACCGGATCAACATCATCGACACACCCGGACACGTAGACTTCACCGTAGAGGTGGAGCGTTCCTTAAGAGTTTTGGACAGTGCTGTCGGTGTATTCTGCGCTAAGGGCGGAGTTGAGCCTCAGTCCGAGAACGTATGGCGTCAGGCTGACAAGTACAACGTACCCCGTATGGCCTTCATCAATAAGATGGATATTTTAGGCGCTAATTTCTACGGCGCAGTGGAGCAGATTAATACAAGACTTGGAAAGAACCCCGTACCCATCCAGCTTCCCATTGGCAAGGAGGATGAGTTTAAGGGTATCGTTGACCTGTTTGAGATGCAGGCATATATCTATAACGGAGAGAAGGGTGAGGATGTATCCATTGAGCCCATCCCCGAGGATATGAAGGATCTGTGCGACGAATGGCACACCAAGATGGTGGAGTCCATCTGCGAGCAGGACGATGATTTGATGATGATGTACTTAGAGGGCGAGGAGCCTTCTATCGCGGACATGAAGAAGGTTTTGCGTGCGTGCACCATCGCAGGAACAATTATTCCAGTATGCTGCGGAAGTGCATACAGAAACAAGGGAGTTCAAAAGCTCTTAGATGCCATCATCGAGCTTTTGCCCGCTCCTACAGACATTCCCGCTATCAAGGGCGTTGACTTAGAGGGCAATGAGGTGGAGAGGCATTCGTCCGATGAGGAGCCTTTTTCCGCGCTTGCTTTCAAGATCATGGCGGATCCTTTCGTTGGAAAGCTGGCATACTTTAGAGTATATTCCGGTACCATGGCTTCCGGTTCTTACGTCTTAAATGCGACAAAGGATAAGAAGGAGCGTGTTGGACGTATTCTGCAGATGCACGCAAACAAGAGAGCGGAGCTTGACAGAGTTTACTCCGGTGATATCGCTGCGGCAGTTGGATTTAAGATCACCACCACAGGTGATACAATCTGTGACGAGCAGCACCCGGTAATTCTTGAGTCCATGGAGTTCCCGGAGCCCGTTATTGACATCGCTATCGAGCCCCTTACAAAGGCTGGACAGGGCAAGATGGGAGAGGCTCTTGCAAAGCTTGCTGAGGAGGACCCCACTTTCCGTGTTCACACAGATCACGAGACTGGTCAGACCATCATCTCAGGTATGGGTGAGCTGCACCTAGAGATCATTGTAGACCGCTTAAAGAGAGAGTACAAGGTGGAGGCAAACGTTGGTGCGCCTCAGGTTGCTTATAAGGAAGCCATCACCAAGGAAGTAAACGTGGACAGCAAGTATGCAAAGCAGTCCGGTGGTCGTGGACAGTACGGTCACTGCAAAGTAATCTTTACTCCTATGGATCCTAACGGCGAGAAAACCTTTGAGTTTGAGAGCACAGTAGTCGGAGGTGCCATTCCTAAGGAGTATATCCCCGCTGTGGGCGAGGGTATTGAGGAGGCAACTCATTGCGGTATCTTGGGAGGTTTCCCCGTACTTGGCGTTCATGCGAATGTATATGATGGTTCCTACCATGAGGTGGACTCCTCCGAGATGGCATTCCACATCGCAGGCTCCATGGCGTTTAAGGAGGCAATGCAAAAGGGCGCTCCTCAGCTGCTTGAGCCCATCATGAAGGTGGAGGTTTCCACTCCCGAGGATTACATGGGAGATGTCATCGGTGACATCAATTCCCGCCGTGGCCGTATCGAGGGTATGGAGGATATCGCATCCGGCAAGATGGTAAGAGGATATGTTCCGCTTGCAGAGATGTTTGGATACTCCACAGACCTTCGTTCTAAGACCCAGGGACGCGGCAGCTATTCCATGTTCTTTGAGAAGTATGAACCCGTTCCCAAGAACGTTCAGGAAAAGGTTCTTGCGGCTCAGAAAGGTAAATAAATTTTATAAAATGGACTTGCAAAAAAAACGATTATGCAATATAATCGGTGATAGTCTAAAAAATATGCCCAGAGGGCGAGTTTCTTTATTCAAGGAGGATTATAGAAATGGCAAAGGCTAAGTTTGAGAGAACCAAACCGCATTGTAACATTGGTACTATCGGTCACGTAGACCATGGTAAGACTACTTTGACTGCAGCTATTACCAAGGTTTTATCTGAAAGAGTAGCTGGTAACGCGGCTGTAGATTTCGAGAATATCGACAAGGCTCCGGAGGAGAGAGAAAGAGGTATCACTATCTCTACTGCTCACGTTGAGTATGAGACAGATAAGAGACATTATGCACACGTTGACTGCCCCGGACATGCTGACTACGTAAAGAACATGATCAC
>CAZYLH010000019.1:0-24236 GCA_964648695.1 uncultured Lachnospiraceae bacterium
AATATATTCCGGCTGGAAAGTTGGGATTTTCAATATTTATTCTTTGGTGCTGGCACCGAAATAAAACAGTTGAAAGAAATGCAAAAAAGTGCTATCATGACCCAGAGTATGTCCGAGAATTCGGACAGATAGGAGCGGCTATGGGAGCATTTACAAAAATATTTGGAACACACAGTCAGCATGAGCTAAAACGGATCACACCCATCGCGGATAAGGTCGTTGCCTTAAGGGATCAGATGATGGCACTTAGCGATGATGAGCTTAGAGCCAAGACCCAAGAATTTAAAAATCGCCTGGCAAAGGGGGAAACCTTAGACGACCTTTTGGTGGAGGCCTTTGCGGTGGCCAGGGAGGCAACCAGACGTGTGCTTAACACTGAGCACTATTATGTGCAGATCATCGGTGGTATCATAATCCATCAGGGGCGTATAGCGGAGATGCGTACCGGTGAGGGAAAAACTCAGGTGTCCATTTTGCCCGCATATCTGAATGCCTTAGAGGGTAAGGGTGTACACATTGTCACTGTCAATGACTATCTGGCAGATCGTGACTCCGCCTGGATGGGACAGGTTCATGAGTTCTTAGGCGTAAGTGTTGGCTGCGTGTTAAACAGTATGACTAATGACGAGCGCCGGGCGGCATATGCCTGCGACATCACCTATGTCACAAATAATGAGGTGGGCTTTGACTACCTGCGTGACAACATGGTTATATATAAGGAACAGCTTGTTTTAAGGGATCTTCACTTTGCAATTATCGATGAGGTGGATTCAGTTTTGATCGATGAGGCGAGAACCCCTCTTATCATCTCCGGTCAGAGCGGAAAGAGCACCAAACTCTATGAGGTCTGCGACTATCTTGCAGGTCGCCTTGAGAGGGGAGAGTCAAATGAGCTTGGCCGCATGGAGCTGATCATGGGCGAGGAGGTCAAGGAGACGGGTGACTTTGTTGTTGATGAAAAGGACAGAGTGGTAACTCTGACGGCGGACGGCATCAAAAAGGTGGAAGAGTTCTTTAACATTGAGAATCTGTCAGATCCGGAAAACCTTGACATTGCCCACAATATGGACTTGGCGCTTCGTGCGCATAATTTGATGTTCAAGGATAAGGACTATGTGGTAAAGGATGATGAGGTCCTTATTGTAGACGAGTTCACAGGGCGTATTATGCCGGGACGGCGCTACAGCGACGGACTGCACCAGGCGATTGAGGCGAAGGAGAAGGTTAAGGTAAAGAGGGAGAGCAAAACCCTTGCCACCATCACATTCCAGAACTTTTTCAATAAATATGAGAAGAGAGCCGGCATGACCGGTACAGCGGAGACGGAGGAGAAGGAGTTTAGGGATATCTATGGCATGGATGTCATTGTGGTACCCACCAATAAGCCGGTTATCCGCGAGGACCATCAGGATGCTGTATTTAAGACCCAGAAGGAAAAGTACAACGCTGTTGTGGATGAGGTAGTGCAGGCTCATGCAAAGGGTCAGCCGGTTTTAGTTGGCACTATAAATATCGACACCTCGGAGCTTATCAGCGGCATGCTTAAACGTAAAGGCATACAGCACAATGTGTTAAACGCAAAGTTTCACGAGCAGGAGGCCGCTATTGTGGCAGACGCGGGGCGCAGCGGGGCTGTGACCATCGCGACAAACATGGCGGGACGTGGTACGGATATCAAGCTTGATGAAAAGGCGCGGGATGCCGGAGGACTGTATGTGATCGGCACTGAGCGCCATGAATCTAGAAGAATAGATAACCAGCTGCGCGGTCGTTCCGGAAGACAGGGAGATCCGGGTGAGTCACGCTTCTATATCTCTCTGGAGGATGATCTGATGCGCCTCTTTGGTTCTGAGCGCATGATGAAGGTCTTTAATGCCATGGGAATCCAGGAGGGCGAGCAGATTGAGCACAAGATGCTCTCAAAGGCTATTGAGACCGCTCAGTCAAAGATTGAGAGCAACAACTATGCAACCCGTAAAAACCTTTTAGATTACGACCAGGTGATGAATGAGCAGCGAGAGATCATCTATGGCGAGCGACTTCGCGTTTTAAACGGCGAGAGCATGCGCGATTTCATCATCAACATGATAAATACAATCGTGGAGAATGCTGTAAACAGCTGTATCTCAGATGATCAATCTCCCGCAGACTGGGATATTAAGGAGCTTAATAAAAAGCTCTTGCCGATCGTTCCTATAAATGAGATCAGCCTCACAGATGAAAATCTAAAGAGCCTTAAAAAGCAGCAGCTCATCCACAATTTGAAAGAGCAGGCTGTAAAGCTTTATGAGGAAAAAGAGGCAAGCTTTGACAATATCGAGCAGTTTAGAGAGATCGAGCGTGTGATCCTTCTAAAGGTGATAGATTCCAAGTGGATGGGGCATATCGACGATATGGACCAGCTTCGCCAGGGTATCAGACTGCAGGCATTTGGGCAGAAAGACCCAGTTGTCCAGTATAAGATGATGGGCTATGATATGTTCGACGAGATGAGTGAGAACATCCAGATCGACACAGTTCGCATGCTTTACAGGGTAAAGCTTGAGCAGAAGGTTGAGCGAGAGCAGGTTGCCAAGGTCACGGGAACGAACAAGGACGAGACTGCCGTGAGAGCGCCTAAGAGAAGGGAAAACAAGAAGGTTTACCCCAATGATCCATGCCCCTGCGGCTCCGGCTTAAAGTATAAGCAGTGCCATGGAAAGGCGATGATCTAAAAGCCTTCTGAAAAGAACTTTTCTGTATGATCACTGTTGATTTGCGATGAGAGGTTTATAGAGATGGTAGAATTAGATCAGTTTAAATATACCCTTTCTCAGCTTGAGCCGACTCTGATGGAGATAAAGGCTTCACTAAATATACATGACAAGCAGCAGCGGATAAATGAGCTGAATATGTATATGGAGGCGCCGGATTTCTGGAGTGATGTGGAAAAGAGCCAGAAGATCTCCAGAGAGCTAAAGGATCTTCAAGACACCTTAAAGGGGGTTGGCGAGCTTGAGACAAAATATGAGGAGATGCAGATCCTACTTGATATGGGATATGAGGAAAATGACTCTTCCGTCATCCCAGAGCTTCAAAGCATGCTGGAGATATTTTCACAGGAGTTAGAGGAGCTTCGCATCACCACACTGCTCTCCGGAGAGTATGACGCATGTAACGTAACGGTAAAGCTAAATGCGGGGGCCGGCGGAACAGAGTCCTGTGACTGGGCTTCCATGCTCTATAGGATGTATTGCAGATGGGCCTCATCCAAGGGCTTTAACGTTGAGGAGCTTGACCGCCTGGACGGGGATGAGGCGGGTATTAAATCCGTTACTTTTCAGATAAACGGCATGAATGCCTACGGACTTCTTCGCTCGGAGCACGGGGTTCATCGCCTGGTGAGAATCTCTCCGTTTAATGCACAGGCTAAGCGCCAGACATCCTTTGTGGGATGCGAGGTGATGCCCGTTATTGAGGATGAGGCAGGGGATATCGAGATTAAGCCGGATGATATCCGTATTGACACATATCACTCCAGCGGCGCGGGTGGACAGCACATTAACAAAACTTCCTCCGCTATCCGCATCACCCATTTCCCGACAGGAATAGTGGTGCAGTGTCAAAATGAGAGGTCTCAGTTTCAGAATAAGGATAAGGCCATGCAGATGTTAAAGGCAAGGCTTCTCATTCTGCGCCAGCAGGAGCAGGAGGCCAAGGAGGCAGGCATCAGGGGTGAGGTAATGGAGAATGGCTGGGGAAGCCAGATACGCTCCTATGTACTTCAGCCATATACCATGGTAAAGGACCATCGCACCGGAGAGGAGAGCGGTAACGCCCAGGCGGTCTTAGATGGCAAGCTGGATAATTTTATAACTGCATATTTAAAGTGGAAGAAGACGGGAATTAAATCCGGTAATGACGTAGAGCTGGACTAGCACTGGCGGAAAGGGCTGATTGATGAAGGTAGCAGTTTTAGGATATGGAACAATAGGAAGCGGCGTTGTTGAGGTTCTGGAAAACAACAGGGATCTGATAGCTAAAAAAACGGGTCAGGAGGTCAGCGTCAAGTACGTGCTTGATCTGCGGGAGTTTCCAGGGGATCCGGTTGAAAAGATTCTGGTACATGATTTTAACATCATCCTAAATGATCCAGAGGTGGAGATTGTGGTTGAAACCATGGGAGGCACCGGAGCTGCCTATGAGTTTGTGAAGGCTTCACTTATAGCAGGAAAGCATGCCTGCACATCCAATAAGGCCCTAGTGGCTAAATACGGAAGTGAGCTTCTTGCCATCGTAAGGGAGAAGAATTTAAATTTTCAATTTGAGGCCAGCGTGGGCGGAGGAATACCCATAATCAGACCTCTTTATTCATGCCTGACTGCGGGTAATGTCACAGAGATAAGCGGCATATTAAACGGAACCACCAATTTCATGCTGACAAAGATGAATCTGGAGGACAGAGCCTACGAAGACGTTCTAAAGGAGGCTCAGGAGCTTGGCTATGCTGAGCGTGACCCAAGCGCGGATGTCGAGGGGCACGATGCATGCAGAAAGATTGCTATTTTGTCATCAATTATCCTTGGAAAATTTGTTGACTTTGAGGATATTAGGACGCGCGGGATCACAGATATCACAAAAACGGATATGGCGTTTGCAAAGCAGATGGGATATGCTATAAAGCTCATCGCTACATGCAGAGTCGCAGGAGAGAAGGTCTATACTGCCGTTTCTCCAAAGCTTTTGCGGCCGGGACACCCTCTCTACTCGGTAAACGACGTGTTTAATGCGGTGTTTGTCAGGGGAGATGTGACTGGAGATCTTATGTTTTACGGAAGCGGAGCCGGAAAGCTGCCCACGGCCAGCGCGGTGGTGGCAGATGTGGTGGAGATTGTTAGAAATCCTAACAGATGCGTTTATCCCGGATGGAGTGAAAAAAAGCAGGAGCTGTCCGCAAACACGGATGAGACAAATCGGTATTTTGTGCGATTTGTGCCTTCGGCTGAAGATGTTATAGAGTGTGCAACAGCGGCATTTGGCGCTAAAGAAACTGTTTTGCAGAATGAGCAGGGATTTGCCCTTATAACATCAAAGATGACCATGGCAGAGTATGAGAAAACAGCATGTGAATTTTCTGGGATCTGTCAGATGATTCCGGTTCAGGAGTGAAGGTTCTTTTAAGTTTAAGAAGAAAAAGAAAATGACTGAGTTAGAAAAGAAATACGAAGATTTAAAGGAGTATCTAAAAAGCTTAGGAGGCGTGGCGGTGGCTGTCTCCGGAGGAGTGGATTCCTCGTTTTTGCTAAAAGCTGCAAAGGAGGCGCTGGGAGATCGGGTGATTGCAGTGACCGCTACTTCTGAGTTCCACCCCAAGCGGGAGCTAAATGAGGCGAAAGATTTGTGTGAGCACTTAGGTGTGAGGCAGATCTTCTGTTCCTCCGGGGCTATGGAAATGCCGGAATTTTTAAAAAATCCTCCGGACAAGTGTTATCTGTGCAAAAAAGAGCTCTTTGAAAAGATCTGTGCCATTGCCGAGAGGAATGGCTTTTCTTATGTGGCGGAAGGGTCAAATATGGATGATACCGGGGATTATCGGCCGGGAATGCGGGCGATAAGAGAGCTTTGCGTGCTAAGCCCCCTACAAAGGGCCGGCCTTTACAAACATGAGATCCGTCAGCTTTCAAAAAAGCTCGGCCTTTCATCCTGGGATAAACCTTCCTTTGCCTGTCTGGCGACAAGGTTTGTATATGGCGAGCCCATAACGAGTGAAAAGATTTCGATGGTGGGAGCTGCAGAGCAGCTTTTGTTAGACTTAGGGTTTAGCCAGGTTCGTGTCAGGATGCACGGGCAGATGGCGCGGATAGAGGTTACCTTAGAGGAGATGGATCGTCTGCTGGATGATAAGGTGCGCCAGCAGATTTATACTAAGCTGAAGGCTCTGGGCTTTTCCTACGTCACTCTTGACCTAGGTGGATATAGGATGGGAAGCATGAATGACGGATTAGAGATGGAAAAAGGGAAGTGAGATGGAGGATCAGTTTCAGAGAACCAGGCTGCTTTTGGGAGATGAGAAAATTAATGCTCTTAAGTGTGCTAAGGTGGCGATTTTTGGCATCGGCGGTGTGGGAGGATATGCCGTGGAGGCTCTTTCAAGGAGCGGTGTGGGCTCACTGGTGCTTATCGACAGCGACAGAGTTTCTCCCAGTAATATCAACAGGCAGATTATAGCGACTCACAGCAGTATAGGCCGTTATAAGGTTGATGTGATGGCAGAGCGAATCCGTGATATTAATCCGTGCGCTAATGTAGAGACAAGGCAGTGCTTTTTCCTTCCGGAGAATGCAAAGGATTTTGATTTTTCAAAGTATTCATATGTGATAGATGCGGTTGACACAGTGACTGCAAAGCTGGAAATAATTGGTCGAGCTAAGGAGTTCGGTGTGCCAGTGATTAGCTCCATGGGCGCGGGAAATAAGCTTGACCCCACAGCCTTTAGGGTGGCGGATATCTATGACACTAAAATCTGCCCGCTTGCGAAGGTGATGCGAAAAGAGTTAAAGCAGCGCGGTGTGGACAGCTTGAAAGTGGTTTATTCTGAGGAGCAGCCTATAAAGCCTGAGGGGAGGCTAAAAGAGGAGGTTTATAAAACCGCTCCTACCGGCAGACGGGCTATTCCCGGGAGCGTGGCATTTGTTCCGTCCGTGGCGGGCTTGATTTTGGCGGGGGAAGTGATCAAGGATCTGACAGCAGGTATCTCTTGTTGAACCCGGTATAAAGAGGGAGGATTTGGATTTGACCCGAAATTTCTAAAAAGTAAAGTGAAAATGATTGACAAATCGGATTTGCTATGCTAGGATGGCAAAAAATTGATAAGACAAACCGTTGAAGCGGAGATAACGGCAATCATGCCTCTACAGAGAGCCTGGAAGCTGAGAGCAGGTGAGAAACAAGTTGTCAAATGGACCGCGGAGGGCGCAGTCAAAGGCCTGTGGGCTGAGTATTCTGCGACGTTGATGGCAGGCGTTAGCTGCCGGGGATATGTTGGTATCTCGCTAAGAGCGTGGGTAATTCCATGAAGCAAGGTGGCACCGCGGATCATCTGTAGTTATTTTTGCAGTATTCGTCCTTGACAGAAAAGAACATTCTGTCAGGGGCGTTTTTTTGTGCGATAAGATTAAGTGAGCTGATTAAGCCCCGCCACAAAAAAGGAGGAGATATGACGTTTTGCGTGAAACGATGGTGCCCGTAAAGGGTGCGAAGAAATGAATTCTTAAACAGGTTAGAAATCAAATAAAAAAGAAAAATGGAGGTTATGAAGTATGAAGACAGAAAAAATCCCATATAAGATTTATTTAAACGAGGAGGAGATGCCAAAGGCATGGTATAATCTGCGCGCGGATATGAAAAAGAAGCCCGCTCCGCTGTTAAATCCCGGAACACATCAGCCGATGACAGCAGAGGAGCTTTCAGGAGTATTTTGCGAGGACTTGGTTGCGCAGGAGCTGGATGATAACACCGCGTATTTTGAGATACCGGAGGAGATAAGAGATTTCTATAAGATGTATCGCCCGTCTCCACTGGTTCGGGCTTACTGCCTTGAGGAAAAGCTTAAGACTCCCGCAAAGATTTACTACAAGTTTGAGGGAAATAATACCAGCGGCAGCCATAAGCTAAACTCCGCCATCGCCCAGGCATATTATGCGAAGAAGCAGGGACTTAAAGGTGTTACCACAGAGACTGGAGCGGGACAGTGGGGAACGGCCCTCTCCATGGCATGCTCATATTTTGATCTGGACTGCAAGGTTTACATGGTTAAGTGCTCCTATGAGCAAAAGCCTTTCCGCAGAGAGGTGATGAGAACCTACGGCGCATCCGTGACGCCCTCACCCTCCACAGAGACGGAGGTTGGAAAAAAGATTTTAGCCGAGTTTCCGGGAACCACGGGAAGCCTTGGCTGCGCAATCTCTGAGGCAGTGGAAAAGGCAGTGAGTAGCGATGGATACAGATATGTGCTGGGAAGCGTTTTAAACCAGGTGCTTTTACACCAGTCTGTGATCGGACTTGAGACCAAGGCGGCGCTTGATAAATACGGCATCAAGCCTGATATCATCATCGGAAGCGCCGGAGGCGGATCAAACTTAGGAGGGTTGATAGCACCCTTTATGGGTCAAAAGCTTAGGGGCGAAGCGGATTATCGCATCATCGCCGTAGAACCGGCATCCTGCCCCAGCTTTACAAGAGGTGTCTATGCATATGATTTTTGCGACACTGGAATGGTTTGCCCCCTTGCAAAGATGTACACACTTGGATGCGACTTTATACCCTCCGCAAACCATGCAGGCGGACTTCGATACCACGGCATGAGCTCCATCTTATCAGAGCTGTATGATCAGAAAATGATGGAGGCCACAAGTGTAAAGCAGACAGAAGTTTTTGAGGCCGCAGAGTACTTTGCAAGAGTGGAGGGCATACTTCCTGCGCCGGAGAGCGCACATGCGATACGAGTGGCAATTGATGAGGCCAACAAGTGCACGCAGACGGGCGAGAAAAAGACCATTGTGTTTGGACTTACCGGCACTGGATATTTTGATATGGTGGCGTATGAGAATTTCCACGACGGAAATATGAGTGACTACATCCCTACTGACGAGGAGCTTGCGGTGTACAGAAAGAAGCTGCCAAAGGTCGAGTGATTTTCTAAGAAGTGAATGGTGTAGTGTGAGCCGTAGGCATATCAGAATTTAAAACATAAGAAATGCTCCCTTAAACGACAGGTAAATGCCTACATTTAAGGGAGCACTTTTTTGTAATGATTTAACTAAAATCTAGAGCAATGCCAGCAGTATAAAGTTCAGAATGAACAGCACTGTCGCTCCTGCAAGGATGGGAGAAATCTGCTTGTACTCCTTCTTGCAGATCTTAACCAGACAGTGCAAAATAAATCCGGTTGCAATGCCATATGAAATGCTGTAGTTTAAAGCCATGAAGATGCCTGCGAAGAACGCGGGAACTGCCTCGTCAAACTCATTCCAGTTGATCTCTGAAAAGGATGAGGTCATCATAACACCGACGATCACAAGCGCGGGGGCCGTTGCGGCGTAAGGGATGGCGCTTACAAAGGTTGCAAAGAATGCGCTAAGAGCAAAGCAGATGGCGACAACCACGCTGGTAAGACCTGTGCGTCCGCCCGCGCCGATACCGGCAGCGCTCTCCACGAAGGTGGTGGTGTTTGAGGTTCCGAACAATGCGCCGATGGAGGTTGCTGTGGCGTCTGCAAACAGCGCCTTGTCCATCTTGGACTTAAAGCCGGAGTTGGTCTCCATGGACTTCTCATCCTCCTCGCTAAAGATACCGCTTCTTCTGCCAGTTCCGATAAAGGTACCGATCGTGTCAAAGGTGTCAGACAAGCTGAAGGAGAAGATGGTGATCAGCACGAGGGGCAGTTTTGAGAGGTCGGTAAAAAGAGAGGGAAGTCCCTCTGAGGTAAAGATTGCCAAGAAGGTGGTCGGCAGAGCCTGGCATGCTTCTGTAAAGCTGACGGTGTCCGAGGTTGCTGTCACACCCATGGGGATTCCCAAGAGCGTGGTAAGGATGATGCCGATAAAGATGGCGCCCTTGACTTTTAACACCTGTAAAATAACGATGATAAACAGTCCGATGATAAAGAGCCAAAATGCGGGCTGGTTCAGTGTGGCAATGGCAGGTACGCCGCTGTCAAAGGTGATGATACCTACATTTAACAGACCGATATATGCCACAAAAATGCCGATACCGCCGCCGATGGCGTTTTGTAAGCTGGCAGGAATAGCCTTGATAATGTACTTCCTCAGTTTTGTAACGGTGATTAAAATATTGATGATACCGCATATAAATACCATTGACAGTGCCTGCTGCCAGGTAAAGCCCAGGCCGAAGCACACGGTATATACGAAGAATGCGTTGAGGCCCATTCCGGGAGCCTGCGCATAGGGAACATTGGCTACAAGTCCCATGACCAGTGTCCCGATGATGGATGCGATGATGGTCGCAAGGAATACAGCGCCCCACTCCATTCCCGACTGACTAAGGATGCTGGGGTTTACGATGATGATGTAGGCCATAGCAAAGAATGTGGTCAGTCCGGCAATGATCTCGGTTGATACGGTTGTGCCGTTTTCCTTGAGCTTAAAGAATTTTTCCATGACATTTCCTCCTTTAGGTATAGCGTTGTATGTTGTCGTCCAGAGATATGATAAATCAAAAAGAGATAAATGAAAAGCGGGAAATGAAAATTTTGTGAAAAAACTAAAAAAAGGATTTAGAGAATACGGTTGTTATTTTCAGTCGAAGAAAGAAAGGGAAGGGAATGAGGATGATGAGAAAATGCGTTAGAAAATGTATGGGATGTTTTACGATTTTAGTTGACAGATCACTTTTATTTTGATATCTAAAGATGATAACAAACGCTTGATGAGACGTATGGCACATTTTGTGGTGCCTGCGATATATGTGTTTACCTGACAAAATGGAGATCTTATGAAAATAACAGTGATTGCAGTGGGAAAGCTTAAGGAAAAATACTGGAATATGGCAATCGATGAGTATGTAAAGCGCCTAAGCCGCTATTGCAGGTTGGAGATTTTACAGGTGGCGGATGAGAAGACACCGGATGATGCAAGTGCCATTTTGGAGGAGCAGATAAAAGAGAGGGAAGGGAGGCGGATTTTGGATAAGCTTCCTGAAAACGCTTACGGCATCGCCCTAGCGGTAGAAGGGAAAATGTTAGATTCCGTGGAGCTATCCAGAAAGATAGAGGACATTGCTCTTAAGGGAAACAGCCATATTGTGTTCATCATCGGCGGCTCCCTAGGGCTTTCTCATGAGGTGTTAAAGCGCGCGGATATGCTTCTTAGCTTTTCTAAAATGACCTTCCCCCACCAGATGATGCGCGTGATCTTGCTGGAGCAGATCTATAGAAGCTTTCGGATTTCAAATAATGAGCCATATCACAAATAGGGGTGGGGGATGCCTTCCGGGCAAGTTAAGACAAGGTGATTTTTGAAAAAAACAGATGAAAAAATATGGATTGTGTGTTATGCTTCAGAGAGAAACCGGAAAAATTTGACCGTAAGTAAAGACATAAAAGAAAGCGTGAAAATATGAGAGTACGACGTGCGCTAGAAAAGGACATCGACAGGATAAATGAGTTGCTGTATCAGGTGAACATGGTGCATCATCTGGGAAGGCCGGACCTGTTCAAATACGGGGGGAGAAAGTATACGGATGATCAGCTAAAAGAAATCATCGCAGATGATTTGCGACCAATTTTGGCAGCGGTTGACGCGGAGGACTGTTTGCTTGGATATGCTTTTTGCGTATTTTGGCATCATCCAAATGACAATATCCTGACGGATATCAAGACTCTCTACATCGATGACCTCTGTGTGGATGAGACCATGCGGGGGCAGCATATCGGGAGGCAGCTTTACGAAGCAGTTTTGGATTATGCCAGGGAGCATCAGTGCTATAACGTGACCTTGAATGTGTGGAGCTGTAACGAGAGCGCTATGAAATTCTATCAGTCCTGCGGGCTGGTGCCGTATAAAGTGGGGATGGAAAAAATTTTATAAGGGGGAAATAAACTACCATGGATCACATTGCTAGAAGGGATGCTCAGCTTCCCTATATATCGGATGAGAATGTTTTTGAGGAACAAAAGAGAGCGAGAAGGATTATGCAAAAGCTAAATTCAGCGGATAGGGCAGATTTTGATAAGATCAAGGAAATTGTGAAGGAGTTGCTGCCGACATCGGAGGATGCCTTCATCAACCCGCCCTTTTACTGCGATTATGGAAATCATATCCATGTGGGCAAAAACTTTTTCGCAAACTACAACTGCACTATTTTGGATGTCGCCCCTGTGAGAATTGGCGATAACTGCCAGATGGCACCGAACGTGGCCATTTACACGGCGGGCCACCCCGTTCACCCGGATACAAGAAACACCATGTATGAGTATGGGATCGAGGTGGTGATCGGGGATAATGTGTGGATTGGCGGCAATACCGTCATATGCCCCGGCGTTCACATCGGAAGCAATACCGTGATTGGCGCAGGAAGCGTTGTCACACGGGATATCCCGGAGTGGAGCGTTGCCGCAGGAAATCCCTGCAGGGTCATTAGAAAGATCACGGAGGAAGACAGAAAGCTCTATTTTAAGGATAGAGTTTTTGATCAGGAAGCCTGGGAGGATGCGGTAAGGTTGATGGGAGAGTAGGTTTTTGGGAAAGATGAGAAGGATTGAGTTATTCTTTAAAGTTATTTGCTAACAATCGTCGGATTAGAAGTATTGTGTGAGCTACCGTCTTGATATCAGGACAATTTTTATTGTAGTCTAATTGCGAAATAGTGATATGTTTTTAAAATTTCTACTAAAGTAGATTGAAGTGATTGTAAAAAGTCACAGTAAAAGAGCGCATAGCCATATATCCGACAAATAAAGGTGAGGGATGCCCTGTGATTTCATAAAAAGATGAGCAATCCCTAATCAGTAAAACAAGCCCTAGGACCTTAGATGAGTTCTGGGGCTTGTTTTATAAGATGTGTCGCAAGTGAAATTTAGGGGATGTAACACCTGTGCACACTAATTCTATAAAAAAATAAAAAATCGCTTGACAGATATAAGAGCACGTGATAGTATGAGCGTACAGAAATTACATCACTTCATAAAAGTGACGCGTGGCTATTGCTTTAGGTCACAATGACCACAGCTTAAATGTATTGGAGGTAAATATGAACAAACAAACAAAACTATGCGATCAATTTACAGGTTTGATGTCATGCAGTTTAACTTTGCGGAATGAACTGCGCCCTACTGCTTTTACAGAACAGCATCTTCAGGAAAATGAAATGATTATGGAAGATGAGTGGAGAGCAGAATGTAGGGAGAAACTAAAGAAAATCCTGGATGACTACTATAGATGGTTTATCGATAGCTCTCTGTTAAATGCAGAGAGATTGGATTTTGCCCCTCTATTTAATGCTATAGCTAGGCATAGGGCGGAGAATACTGATGCAAGCACGAAAGAATTGATTTTGATAGAAAATAAAACCAGAAAACAGGTGCATGACTTGTTTTCAAAAAGAGAAGAATTTAAGGACATGTTTTCTGCCAAGATTTTTGAGAAAATTCTTCCAGATTACATAAAATCATTTGGTACGGATGAGGCTCTGGAAACAGTTGGGCTATTCTATAATTTTGGGACGGCCGTACTGGAATTTTTTGAGACGAGGAAAAATGTTTTTTCCGAGAGGGATATCTCAACATCGATATGTCAACGGATTGTTCATGATAATGCAGCTATTTTTTATAATAATATGCAGACATTTGCAGCTATTAGTGAAGATAATGGGAAGATAGAGCAGATTGATAGGAAGCTCGCTGAAGAAGATTTAAAAACGAATATTTCAGAGGTGTTTTCTAAAACATACTATTCAAAATGTATTACACAAAAAGATATTGAGGAGTACAATCGCATTTGTGGGATCATCAATGTGCAAATGAATTTATACTGCCATCAAACGAAGGAAAAAAGCGCAAAATTTACGATGAGAAGCCTGCACAAGCAGATACTGAGCGAGAGCAAGACTTCGTTTGAAATTCCTCGTATGTTTGAAAATGACGATGAAGTATATGTTTCGATTAATGAGTTTTCAAATAAATTAGAGAATGTTTTTGGGAATATTAAGTGCATTTATGAAAATGTGAAAGAGTATGACTTAAACAAAATATATATCAGCTCAAAGTTTTTCACCGCTATCTCAAAATATATCTCGGGAGACTGGCAACTGATTGAACGGTGTCAAGGGGAGTATTTTTCGGCTAAATCTAGAAGAAAGAAAACTGAAGAGAAGATCAAAGAAGATATAAAAAAGATAAAGGCGTATAGTATACAGCAATTGAAGGAGTTGCTCGATGCTTATGATCAAAATAGCAGTGAAGAGACAAGAAAAACAATAATAGATTATATAACAGATATTTACTCAAAAGCCAGCGCAATAAAATTAATAGAATTCATCCCGGCAGCTGATAGCCATTTACGCACAGATCAAGAAAAGACAGAGGAGATTAAGGCATATCTTGACAGTTTGATGGAAATATTTCATATGCTGGCTGTGTTTAATGCGGATGATTCTCTGGAAAAAGATGCAGAGTTTTATTCGCATTTGGATACAATATATGAAGAGATGGGGGATTTGGTAAATTTATATAACCGTGTCAGAAACTATATCACACAGAAGGCATATAGCCAGAAAAAGTTTAAATTGTATTTTGGAAATCCGCAGCTTGCGGGCGGTTGGTCGGAAAGCAAGATTTTTGACTATAATACCGTTCTGCTTATGAGAGATGATAAGCTTTACTTGGCGCTCTTTAATCCCCGCAATAAACCTGCAAAGGCCTTAATGGAAGGAAGAAAGCAGCTTGATGGCGAAAACGAATATACAAAGATTGTATATAACTTGATTGCTGGAGCAAGTAAGTCCTTGCCTAAGATTTTCATTAGCTCAAAAACATGGAAAATGGAGCATGGAGTACCACAGGATATTTTAAAGGGGTATGAGGAGAAACGACATATTAAAAATTCTTCTAATTTTGATATAGGTTTCTGCAGACAGTTAATTGATTATTTTAAGGAATGTATCGAAAAATATCCCAATTATGATTGCTTTGATTTCAAATTTTCTGATACAGAAACCTATACAGACATATCAGGATTTTACAAAGAGGTGGATCAGCAGGGGTATAAGATCAGCAAATCATATATCAGCGCACAAGATATAGAGCAGCTCGACCGTGAGGGGAAGATTTATCTGTTTCAGATCTATAATAAGGATTTTTCAGATAACAGTCACGGAACTAAAAACCTTCACACAATGTATCTTAGGAATTTGTTTGGCGAGGAGAATCTGCGGGACGGTGTGTTGCAGTTAAATGGGGGAGCAGAGCTTTTTTATAGAAAAGCCAGCATTACAGAGCCAGTGATACATAAAGCAGGTACAGTTCTGGTGGATAGAACCTATGAGGAGAACGGTGTAATTCGCTCCATACCTGAAAATGTATATCAGCGAATTTGCAAATATTATAGCAGCGGTAAAGAGGAACCGCTGTCAGAAGAAGCAGAACAGTGGTTAGATAAGGCAGTAGTAAAAGAAGCTATGCACGATATAGTGAAGGATAAGAGATATTCTGTGGATAAGTACTTTCTGCATATGCCGATAACCATTAACTATAAAGCACAGCAGAATCTTAATATCAATGAGATGGTGCGGGCATATATTGCAGAAAATCCAGATATGCATATTATCGGAATTGACAGAGGAGAGAGAAACCTGCTCTATATATCTGTGATAGACGCACAGGGAAATATTGTGGAACAGAGATCCTTGAATATCATCAAGCAAAGAGTGAATGATAGGGAAAGGTTATGCGATTATCAGTCTAGATTGGTGGACAGGGAGAAAGAGCGCGATAAAGCTCGCAAGAGTTGGCAGGAAATCAGCAAAATAAAGGATCTAAAAGAAGGATATTTATCCCAGGTCGTACATGAGATTTGCCAGTTGGTAATAAAGTATAATGCTGTAATTATGATGGAGGAACTCAATTATGGCTTCAAGAGAGGCAGATTCAAGGTTGAAAGACAGGTTTATCAAAAATTTGAGACAATGCTCACTAAAAAATTAAGCTATTTGGTGGATAAGAAAAAGCCTGTTGATGCTCCGGGAGGATTGCTTAAAGGATATCAGTTGGCATGTGTGCCTGATAAATTAAGCAATGTGGGAAGACAGAATGGTATTATCTTCTATGTACCCGCCGCATATACTTCAAAGATAGATCCCACTACGGGATTTGTTAATATCTTTAATTTTAGAAATATTACCAATGATGAGGCAAGGCGGGCTTTTATAAGCAGGATAGATTCCATCCGATATGATCAGAGAGAAAAATCGTTTGCGCTTGCATTTGATTATAATAATTTTGAAACCCATCGTGTTGAGCTGTCTAGAAATCAGTGGACAATATATGTCAAAGGAAAAAGAATTGAGAAGAAAAAGACTAATTATGGTTTTGCCGAGGAAATTGTCAGCCTGGAAGAAAAAATGGGGAAACTAATGAGTGAGGCGAAGATACAGTTTGAGGACGGACATGACCTTAAGGAGGAATTAGGTAATCTTAACGAAGCATCGATGAAAGAACTCATCGAGATAGTAAAATTAACTGTGCAACTGCGCAACAGTACAAAGGAAAAGAGTAGTGCTGATACGGATGCGTGGGATCGGATTATTTCACCTGTGTTAAATGACAAGGGAGAGTTTTTTGATACTGGCGATAAAAACGAAAAGCTTCCTTTGGACGCAGACGCAAATGGAGCATTCTGTATTGCTCTAAAGGGACTTTATCTGACAAGGAAAATCAGGAAAGACTGGCGTCCGGGAGAAAAAAACAGCAATGAAGTGCTAAAAATTAGCCATAGAGAATGGTTTGAATTTATTCAGCAAAAAGGGAATCTGGGAGATTAGGATGGAAGATCTCATTGCGATCTCAAACTTAAATGATTTTATATTTTGTCCGGCGTCCATTTATTTTCATCACTTGTACGGAAATGCAGATAAGTTGACATATCAAACGCACTATCAGCTTGATGGATCAAAGGCACATGAGTCGATAGATCGTGGAACATATTCCAGTAGAAAAGATATAATAACATCGCTGGATATATATTCCGAAAAATACGGATTGGTGGGAAAAATAGATTTGTATTACGAAGCGAAGTCAATGCTGGTGGAGAGAAAGAAGCGTGTGAATAAAATATATGACGGCTATGTGTATCAACTTTATGCGCAGTATTATGCTATGACCGAAATGGGCTATCAGGTAAGTAAACTGCGAATCTATAGCATGGACGATAACAAAAATTATGACATATTACTTCCTGAAGAGGATCCACAGAAAAAGCTGGGTTTTGAAGAGTTGATAAGGGATATGAGATCTTTTGATCTTGAAGGCTATAGACCAACAAATGCAAAGAAGTGCGCCACATGCATCTATGCGGATGCATGTGACAGAGCACTTGTGTGATGAGGGTGATATATGTTAAATGCTGGCGATTTTAGTAAGAAACAGATTATTTTTCTCTTAAGCAATATGGGGGATAAACTATCATTTTTAAATGACAATATCGTGATAAGGGATAAAGAAGGAAAAATCAGACATCAATCCACGTGTTATCGCTTGTTTATGGTTTGTGTTGTTGGGAATATATCGATTACCAGTGGCCTGATCCAGCGCAGCAAAAAGTTTGGCTTTACCATCTGCCTGATGAGTACAACCTTCAGGGTCTATGAGCTGATAGGGGCAAAAATGGAAGGAAACACCTTGCTTAGGACTCATCAATATGAGTACAAGGAAAATGATATCGGGAGGTTGATTGAGCAGAATAAGATCATTAATCAGGCTGCGGCGTTGAAAAAAATAAGAGCGAGAAATGAATATGTCAAAGAGGGAATTGACCTGCTGATGGATTTGGGCGGCAAATTAGATGCACCCATGGAGTACTTGTCAATAATGGGGATTGAAGGCAGCGCGTCTAAGGTGTATTTTCCGCGAATGTTTGATCAAGTAAAGTGGAATGGGCGAAAACCGAGAATAAAGAATGATTATGTGAATGCCACACTTGATATTGGGTACACTATGCTGTTTAACATCGTAGATGCAATACTCCAGGTGTACGGATTTGATACATACTATGGAGTTTTTCATAGATGCTTCTACATGAGGAAATCTTTGGTGTGTGATATTATGGAGCCCATGCGCCCCATAGTGGATATGACTGTTCGCAAGGCGATAAATCTGGGACAGTGCAAGGAGGCGGATTTCGAGCAAATAAACAGCAAATGGACTCTGAAATATAAGAGCAATTCCGAATATGTACAATTCCTGATGCAGGGCCTGCTGAAATATAAGGATGATATATTCTTGTATATTCAAAACTATTACAGATTTTTTATGAAGAGAAAAAGTGCGGAGCAACTGCCGGTTTTTAGATTGCACTAGCGAGGATGAAGGATGATAATAGTGAGTTATGATATAGCGGATGATAAGCTCAGAACCAAATTTTCAAAATACCTGTCAAAATTTGGCCATAGAATTCAGTACTCGGTTTTTGAGATTGACAACAGTCCTCGTATAGTTGATAATATAGTTAATGATCTGCGCAGCAGGTATGAAAAAAGTTTTTCGCAGTCAGACAGCGTGGTGATTTTCAAGCTGTCATCAAGTTGCGAGGTGCTTCGATTTGGATACGCTAAAAATGAGGAGAAGAATTTTTTCATAATCACATGAGAGAATGCAAACCCTCATCTTAATGTAGAATACTCTATGGTTATTTGCTGGGAAATGGACAATATGAACAAAAAAATGATAAATAAAGATGGTTATTCGCGAGATTTTTGTGCACTGTGCCGAGGTTGCAGGCAAATAACCATCGAGAATTTCTACTAGTGTAGATTACGCTACCGCCTTAGCTTTTAAAAAGAAGGCAAATAACCATCGAGAATTTCTACTAGTGTAGATTCTTTTAACGGTTTCGCCTACATCAAAAGGCAAATAACCATCGAGAATTTCTACTAGTGTAGATGTATTAGGAACACCTGAAAACGTCATTGGCAAATAACCATCGAGAATTTCTACTAGTGTAGATTCGATCCGCTTTAGGACTGCCACGCAGGGCAAATAACCATCGAGAATTTCTACTAGTGTAGATTGAGCAGGAACAGGGTTAAAACGTGGGGGGGCAAATAACCATCGAGAATTTCTACTAGTGTAGATATTTAATCATCACCTTCTCCTTTACTTCGGCAAATAACCATCGAGAATTTCTACTAGTGTAGATCCGAGATGTCCGCAGCGTTAGCCACGTGGCAAATAACCATCGAGAATTTCTACTAGTGTAGATTCGCTATCTGTTGATATGAAACGCTTAGGCAAATAACCATCGAGAATTTCTACTAGTGTAGATCTCTGTAGACAATGATACCCACAAGCAGGCAAATAACCATCGAGAATTTCTACTAGTGTAGATGTTTTCGGGAAAAAAGGTTCTGGTAAAGGCAAATAACCATCGAGAATTTCTACTAGTGTAGATCCTACCGCCAATATGTTAAGCGGCAAGGCAAATAACCATCGAGAATTTCTACTAGTGTAGATCAAAACGGTGATGCGCCTTAAACGCTGGCAAATAACCATTGAGAATTTCTACTAGTGTAGATCGACGATGGTAGGAACGGGGCAATTCAGGGCAAATAACCATCGAAAATTTCTACTAATGTAGATTATAATTGTAGATTTTAGATATAGAAACGGAGGAGTGTATATGCAGGAAAAAAATGAGATCAGGCAGCAGGTGCTGACAGGGGAGAGATCTCTTTTCCAGGGCAAAGATCTGCAAATTTATGATACAATTTTTGAGGACGGGGAATCCCCGCTAAAGGAAAGCCGTAATATTGAGCTTTGCGGGTGCATGTTTAGGTGGAAATATCCGCTGTGGTATGCCGAGAATATTAAGGCAAAGAACTGCACATGGTTTGAAATGGGCAGGGCGGGCGTCTGGTATACAAAAAATATTCAGGTAGAGGATTGCGCGATAGAAGCCCCGAAGAACTTTCGGCGCTGCGATAACGTATCGCTTCGGAATGTGAGCTTTCCAAATGCAGCGGAGACGCTTTGGCATTGTAAAAATGTGCATATGGAGCGAGTCGTGGCAAAGGGGGATTATTTTGCCATGAACAGTGAGGATATGGATGTTTGTGATTTGACCCTTTATGGAAATTACTCCTTTGACGGGGCTAAAAATGTGGAGATAAGAAACTCCAGGCTGTTATCAAAGGATGCTTTCTGGAATAGTGAAAATGTCACGGTCTATGATTCGTTTATCTCCGGCGAATATCTGGGGTGGAATGCAAAGAATTTGACGTTTGTAAACTGCACCATAGAAAGCCTGCAGGGGATGTGCTATATCTCAAATCTTGTGATGAAAAACTGTACCCTTATAAACACCACGCTGGCCTTTGAGTATTCCACTGTGGATGTGGAAATTAACGGAAAGGTTGACAGCATTATCAATCCATCCGCAGGCATCATTCGGGCGGGTCAGATAGGCGAATTGATTTTGGATAAGGACAAGGTGGATCCTGAAAAGACAAAGATTATATGTAGTACTGATGACAAGGAGGCAATATGATGGAAGAGTGCGAGAATAGGCATTTTGATTTTGACAAGATAGTGGACAGAAAAAACACATCCTCTCTAAAGTGGGATGTAAAAGAAAATGAGCTACCAATGTGGGTGGCGGATATGGATTTTGAGACCGCGCCGGAAATTCAGGACGCCATTTTAAGCCGTGCCTCCCATGGTATTTACGGATATACGATGCTGTCGGACGACTGGTATCACGCTTATATCGATTGGTGGAAAAACCGCCATGGACTTCTAATAGAAAAGGACTGGCTGATTTTCTGTACCGGCATAATTCCTGCCATCTCAAGCATGGTGAGGAAGCTGACGACTCCTGCGGAAAAAGTGGTTTTGATGACGCCGGTCTACAATCATTTCTTTAGCTCAGTAAAAAACAATGGCTGTCAGGTGGTGGAATGCCCATTGGATTATGACGGGTCAGTTTACAAGATTGACTTTGAGGCGCTTGAGAAGGCTCTTTCAGATCCTCAGGTGGAGCTTTTTATTCTGTGCAATCCCCACAATCCAACTGGAAATATATGGGACAGGGCGATGTTAGAGCGCATCGGAAAGCTGTGCAAAAAACACGGTGTGACAGTGATTGCGGATGAGATACACTGCGATTTGACAATGCCGGGAAAGGATTATATTCCCTTTGCCTCTGTTTCTGAAGAGTGCCGGGATAACAGCATAACTTGCATTGCCCCAACAAAGACCTTTAACTTGGCAGGCCTTCAGACCGCGGCGGTCTGTGTCCCGAATCCCAGGCTACGCCATAAGGTCTGGAGAGCGCTTAATACAGACGAGGTGGCAGAGCCGAATGTATTTGCCGCAGAGGCGGTGGTGGCGGCATTTTCAAAGGGAGGGCCATGGCTTGATGCGCTCCGGGACTACCTCTTTGAAAACAGGAGAATCGCGGAGGAGTATCTGGAAAAAAATGTTCCTCAGCTGCACGCGGTAAAATCAGAGGCAACGTATCTTATCTGGGTTGACTGCAGTAATATAGCGGCTGATGCATCACAGCTGTGTGATTTTATAAGAGAACGGACGGGATTATATGTGTCAGAGGGAAGTCAGTTCGGAAAAGCCGGCAAAAGCTTCTTTAGGATGAATCTCGCATACCCTAGATCGGTTTTGCAAAAGGGCTTAGAGCTCTTAAGACAGGGCGTGCTGCAGTATGAGAGCTGTAACCGTTAAAAACAGGATGTAATCCTGCGATATGCGAATATTGGGCAGGGCCTAAGGGAGCACGAAGTGCGGAGCAATCCGTAGGCATTGCAGACTAAGGGCTTTTGACCCCGATATCATATAATGAAAAAATAATTATGGGAGGGAAATATTATGCTAGGAAATTTTTCGTATTCAAATCCAACAAAGCTCTATTTTGGAGATGACTCGCTCGCGTTTTTAAATGATGAGCTTGCAAAGGTAGGAAAAACCGTTCAGTTGATCTACGGTGGTGGATCAATCAAGAAAAACGGGATCTATGATCAGGTTATGGAGATCCTAAAGGCCAATGGCAAACGCGTTGTCGAGGATGGCGGCGTTATGCCAAACCCCACGGTCGAAAAGCTTCGTGAAGGAGTTTCGATTGCCAGAGAAAATAATGTGGATTTCTTGCTGGCGGTAGGCGGCGGTTCCTGCTGTGATTATGCCAAGGCAGTTTCTGTATCTGTTCACTGTGATGAGGACCCCTGGGAGAAGTACTATCTGCGTTTTGAGGAGCCGGATTGCGAGATTGTCCCTGTTGGATGCGTGCTCACCATGGCAGGGACCGGAAGCGAGATGAACGGCGGCGCGGTTATAACTAATCACGAGCAGAAGCTGAAAATCGGACATGTATTTGGGGATAATGTAATGCCAAAGTTCTCAATTTTAAACCCCAAATTCACATTTTCTCTGCCTAAGCGTCAGATGGTGGCAGGTATTTATGATATTTTCAGCCATATCTGTGAGCAGTACTTCTCGGGAACTGATGACAACACCAGCGATTATATCAGCGAGGCTTTGATGAAGTCGGTGATTTATAGTTCTAGAATAGCCATTGAAAATCCGGAAGACTATGAGGCGAGGTCAAACATCATGTGGACCGCAACCTGGGCGCTTAACACCCTCATCGCAAAAGGAAAGAGCACGGACTGGATGGTTCATATGTTGGGACAGGCAGTTGGCGCATACACGGATGCAACGCACGGCATGACCCTTTCCGCGGTGTCATTGCTATATTATCGCTATATCATGCCCTATGGATTAAAAAAGTTTTGCCGCTTTGCTGTGAATGTCTGGAATGTGGATGCCAACGGAAAATCAGATGAACAAGTTGCAGAAGAAGGACTTTTACGCATGGAGAGCTGGATGAAGGAGCTTGGACTTGCGATGAACATAACTGAGCTAGGTGTTACAGAAGAGATGCTTAGCGGCATCGCAGATGCAACATTGATTTTGGAAGGCGGATATAAGGTGCTGACACATGATGAGGTGCTTGAGGTTTTAAAGGCTTGCAGATAGGAGGAATATGTGTGCTTTTTCATAGACGCTGATCTTAGGCTTACAGTGCGCATAAAGCACTCGCCGCCCGTGTCCCAACGCAAAAAGCTCTTCACTTTCGCAAGTGATTGTGTTTAATAGCATTGTCATTATAATTTTCTACTTGAAATTGAGCATAAAAATACCACCGGTCACATCGACTGGTGGTATAAAACGTTTTATTTTGTGGCAAAGGAAAAGGAACCATGTTTCCATAGCTCCTTTGTTTAAGATGGGCTTTGGCGGGCGTGGAATTCCCCCGCATCTCTCGGAAACCCTGTCGTGCCATCGGCGTGTAGTCGCCACGAAATTTACTACCTCAAAGCCCCTCTCATCCTAACCAAAATATAGCAGAATTATTTCCGCTTGTAAAGAGTCTATTTATGTACTCATAATTTCTCCAACTGCTTTTGCTGATTTCCCAAGCTGAAATGACGGAATTCTTAAACGTTGGATCATGATTAAATTACTAAAATTTATGTTTAATACGCCCCGAAAAATAAACGTACCCGCAAGCAAAAAAAAGAACCGGGTGGCATGCGTAACTTTTGTAACTCCGGCAAACCGGACATGAAGTGAATTACTCCAAGTATCTAAAGTATCTCATAAAAGGTGGGAAGTTGCTAGCCGGGTGATCATAAAGCGCTTACAAAATTTTTTCTAAAAGTGCTTTTGCCTGACTTAGTGTTAGAGGGTTTTTTTGTTTTAATCTTTATATACTTCCCGTCTATGTCCTACGGACAAAGCGAGGATGATTAATTTATGATCGTCTATCAGGCAGATTAGGCGGTAATCGCCTATGCGGTATAGCCATTGACCGCTTCGGTTCGTCGTCAGTCCCTTTCCGTGCTGCCGAGGATCCTCCGTCCCCTCAAGGTTTTTGTATATCCATCCACGAATGATCTTTTGCGTATATTTATCCAACTTTTTGAACTCCCGCTGGAACCGGATAGACAACTCGACCTCATACTTCATCATCCAATTCCCTCCAGAAATCAGCTGCGGGAGTAGACTTGCGCCCGCTATTCAGATACTCCTGATAGGCTTCCTCTGCGATAGCAACATCATATTCATCCTCTATGCGCTCAAACAGTGCCCGCTTGAACGCTTCCCCCAGTGATAAAGAATGAATTTTTGCATAGCTCTCAGCAAGAGCCTTTTCCTCCTTTGTCAGCCTAATAGAAAATGCCATAGCTTTAAACCCCTTTCTTGTTGCGTAGTACATTATACTACGCATTCCGCACGCTGTCAATTAGTTCTTATAGGACCGTGGTTCTTGCACTTATGTAATGATGTTTGCTGGTGGGGATTTGTTTTAAATGACATAGAGACTATTTTAAGGTGCTAAGGGGCTTTTGCCCCAACGTCATAGACATAGATTTTGGCGCCGAACGTCGAGAAAATCGAGGCAGCTCTGAAGAATAAAAACTTTTCGCAAAAAAAAGATCAGAAAATCTTTGCT
>CAZYLH010000020.1:0-14247 GCA_964648695.1 uncultured Lachnospiraceae bacterium
GATCACAAAAAAATAGATGACTGATTCGTATGTCAGGGGTGAATGAGAGTTGACTTATTAAACAGGATGGCGGCGATTAGCTGCCATCCTCTCACACTACCGTCCATACCATTTTAGTACACGTATTTTAATAGTTGACATGTAAGGACTGATATACAACTGATGAGTCAAAAACGGTTGTATATCAGTCTTTATTTTGTTAGAGGAAAGTGTTTTTTTGGAATTTTTTTATGTTTAAGATCATTTTCCGGGAAAGTGGAGGCAAATGAGGAAAGTGATTAAAAATTTAACAGAATGGAGGTGAAGTGATAAATTTTGACTTAAAAAAGTCAGGAGGCTTAAGAATTTTAAGTTTCCAAGACCAAAAATCTTTTTAAGGAGGTAACTATGAAACGAAAGGTTGCAATTAAACGAGGAGTGGCTGCTCTGATGGCATTTGTCATGCTGCTCACGGTCTCCGCATCCACGCTGATGTTTGAGTATTCCGGAGTCATCAACAGAGCTTTAAATGTGAGCACCACTGAGATCATCACTGTGGACGACGATGCCGTTGACACCGCCTACTACACCAGTGAATACGGCACAGACTACACCAACAAGCAGTCTGCCCTTCAGCTTGAGATGGCAGTTGCCGCTGAGAACGTAGTTCAGGCTGAGGAAGGTTCCGTGCTCCTTCGAAATGAGAACAACGCACTGCCCTTGTCATCTGATTCTGCGGTGACTATCTTTGGTAACGGTTCATATAATTCTCAGTCCAGCTCATCGACAATCTCATCTATCTCCACCGTGACGTTTAACTCCGCTATGCAAAAAGTGCTTGGCGAGGACAATGTGAACATCACTCTGGCAGAGAATGTCTACAGCAGTATGAGCCAGACGACCGTATCAGAGGTGGTGGAAGCAGAAATTTCTGAGGTTACTGCATATGAATCTACCTGGCAGAACGCTTACAATGACGCAGCTATAGTGGTTCTGACCCGTGTGGGCGGTGAGGATGCGGACAATGCTCTTATCGGCGCGGACGGACGCAATATGCTGGGTCTTAGCGAAAACGAGGAGGATCTCATCGCTTATCTTAGCGAGCAGAAGGCAGAAGGCGTATTTGATAAGATTATTGTGATAATCAATTCCGAGGCCATGATGGAGCTTGACTGGCTTGAGGAGTATGATGTTGACGCATGTCTCTTAGTCGGCGACCCCGGCGCAGTGGGATTTGAAGGCGTGGCAAACATATTAGTTGGCGATGCTAACCCTTCCGGCCGCACAGTTGATACATATGCTGCAAACTCCCTCTCCGCACCCGCGGTTACATATGCAAGCGATAACACGCAGATGTGGGGAAATGTGGATGAGGTCAACGAATACTGTACTGACACAACCAATGACGGCAGAGAGATTGACTACTATGTAATCTATGCCGAGGGTATCTATGTTGGATATAAGTACTATGAGACCAGATATGAGGACGTTGTAATGGGTACTGGAAACGCCTCCTCCAGTGTCGGATCCTCAACAGGAAGTGCATGGGATTACTCATCCGAGGTTGTTTACTCCTTCGGCTACGGCCTAAGCTACACAACTTTTGAGCAGGAAATCTTAAATGTAAGTTATGACAGCTTGACAGATATGTATCTGGTTTCAGTCCAGGTTACAAATACCGGTGATGTAACAGGTAAGGAAGTGGTTCAGGTTTATGCCCAGACACCTTACGGCGAGTATGAGCAGGAAAACAATGTAGAGAAGGCATCTGTCAATCTGGTAGGTTTTTCAAAGACCTCTGAGCTTGAGCCTGGCGAAAGCGAGACGGTCACCGTAGAAGTAAGACGTTATTTTTTGACAAGCTATGACACCTACGGAGCAGAAGGATATATCTTAAGTGCCGGAGATTACTACCTTGCACTCGGAAATGGCGCTCATGATGCGCTAAACAACATCTTAGCAGCTAAGGGCTACACCACAGCTGATGGCATGGACTATAACGGTGATGATAGCCTGGTTTACACATGGAACCAGGAAGAGCTTGATACTGAGAGCTACAGGTATTCTTCTGCTACCGGTACGGAAGTTACAAATCTCTTTGATTATGCTGACATAAACTACTATGGTATTGAATTTACATACCTTTCCCGCAGCGACTGGGAGGGAACCTATCCTGAGACTGCTCTGGTTGTGGATGCTACCGAGGAGATGATGGATGATTTAAATCTTGACTGGTATGAGACGCCGGAGGACGCTCCGTCTGTTGATGACTTCACACAGGGTGCGGACAACGGATTGAGCTTTATTGACATGCGACTGGTTGACTTTGATGACGATGAAACCTGGGATGCATTCCTGGATCAGTTTACCGTAGAAGAGATGGCATCCCTTCTGGCTGATACATTTGGCGTAGCCGGAATTGACCGTCTTGGCATTCCTTCACAGGCCCGCGCTGATGATAACCGCGGAGCCGACACTCTGATTGCTACCGGTGAGACCACCCTGACATGGGTATCCGAACCTACCACCGCCCGCACATGGAACACAGATCGCTACACTGCCAAGGGTACTCTTTTGGCGCTTGAAGCGGCATTTTGCGGTCTGAACGAGATCTGGTACGGCTCAGGAAACCTTCACCGTACTGCATTCGGCGGAAGAAACCATCAGTATGTATCTGAGGACGCTAACCTCTCCTACATTGTAACTGCTTATGAGGCAGCTGCTATGCAGGCTAACGGTATCAACTACGCTATCAAGCACTTTGTACTTAACGATCAGGAGAGCCACCGTGAGAGCTTGTCCACCTTCTTAAACGAGCAGGCGATGCGTGAAATCTACTTAAGGGCCTGCGAGGGTGCTTTTGTGGAAGGCGGCGCTAACAGCGTTATGACTGCTTTTAACCGTATAGGCGTTATTTATGCTGCGACAGATAAGACGCTGCTTACGGATCTGTTGCGAGGCGAATGGGGCTTTGAAGGACATATCACAACTGATGGCTTTTCAAGCACCTCACTGTATAAGACCCACTATGCGGAAATGTTTGACGCAGGTCTTACATTCTTCTGCTTAGACTCGGGTGAGACGACGGCCGCCATCATCTCTTATATAGAGGATGGAGACGGATATATGTTACAACTCCTGCGGCAAATGACAAAGTATAATATCTACGCAGCAGTGAACTCGGTATCTGTAAACGGACTGAGCAGCAACAGTGTCGTTGTAACCACCGTACCCTGGTGGCAGACCGCTATGCTTGCAGTCACCGGAATATCCGCTCTGGCGTTTGTTGTGTGCACCATTAGCTGTGTCGTAAACATCGCAACCAGCAAGAAGCGGGTAAAGAAACAGGAGGAATGATTATGGATATAATGCATAAAAAAATTAGTGCTAAACTCAGTCTGATATGCGCTGGGCTAAACCTGATCACTCTAGTAGCCTTTTGCATCTACGGTGTCGTTTACGACTATTTTGACTCCGTAGTCTGTTTGGCCTTCATTCTGGGCGTGGTATGCTTTGCGCTTTACGCTCTTGTCGATAAACTGTTTACGGAAATTCTAAACCTAGCAGGTGTATTTTGCGTTACCTTTGGGGTTGGATTATTCTTCTTAAACAGTTACCCTGTTTGGGCCGACCGGCTAAACAACATCACCATGTACGGCTCTAGAGGAACCTTGGTACCTGTGGTGACGATTATGATACTCTGCTTTGTTACAGCCCTTGTGGGAATCGTCTCCTGCTTTACCAGAAAGGAGTGTGACGCATGAGAAAGCTGAATATATTAGGACTCGCACTGATGACAGGCGTTCTGTCTTTAACATGTACCGCCTGCTCAACCACAGTGGCGGATAATACTGAGAGTTATTTTTCAAATGTATCAAGCATTTTGAAAACACTTTTTTCAAGCAGCTCGACCAGTACGGATGAGGCATCTGAGACCACCACGGACAGCGACACCGTAAAGCTTGATGCGCCCAGCAACTTCAGCATCGATGAGGATGGAAACTACTCCTTCACAGGCGTTGACGGCGCGGATTACTATCTGCTTTACTTTTGTGATATGGACGCTACGGAGGACACCGACACCTTTATCTATTCCAGTGAGCCAATCTATGACGATGGAAGCGAGACATACTCCGGTCAGGCTTCTGACTCCTTCCAGTATGGGTATGGTGAGTATCTTGTAAAAGTGTTCGCATTCCCGAGTATCAGCGACTCAGAGCACTCCATGTCCACTGCTGCGACCGGTACATATACCTATACCGGTGAGCAGAGCGCTCCCGAGCTGTACTACTACTGGAATACCTTTGAAGAAACCATGGGTGTACAGATCGCAAATATGGATTCCTACCTCTATGAGGCATATCCTGACCAGGTAGATATAACCTTTACAAACGTATCTGACAGCAGCGATACTATCACTCTGACCATTGAGGAAGTATCCGATGACAACTACGGTGTTACCACGGACGCTCTCACCAAAGGAGAAACCTATGAGGTGACTGCTGTGGCAACGAGCACCAACGAGTTTGTCACCAATCCCACATCTGATACGACTACCATTGAAGGCCTCACACTTGGAGACAGTCATCTGTTTACCTTCGGCTACTCCTACAGTGACGGCTTTGCAAACGATATCTTTAATTGGCCAGTTCTGGTAGAAGATTTTGATCTGGAAAACGGTGGTTCGGCGGGAAGCGCGGCGACCAATTTTGGAACGACTTCCTTTACCGTAACGCCTGCTGACTCCATAACAGCCGGCTCCTCCTACTCATACACCTTACAGGCTGGAAGCTGGGCGGAAGGGATATTGGAGCTCTATTCTGACGGTACATTTTTAGCAGATGAGACCGGCGGCGGACCTGTAAACGCAAGCTATATCAGCGGAACCTGGTATGATAACGGGGATGGAACTGCAACATTAAACTACGACCACAGCACGATTGTTATAAACTAATGATCTAAAGCGCATGATGGCGCGCTAATAAAAAAGAACCGGACGGAGGAGCCTTAAGGGACCCCTCTGTCCGGTTTTTTATGTGATTTTACTTGCATAATGGGGGGATTTGATTTAAAATGGAAAAAATTTCTTGCTGATGAACAAAAAGGGGACTGTAATGGGAAAATATTTTGGCACAGACGGCTTTAGAGGAGAGGCAAACACAGTTTTGACAGCGGAGCATGCCTTTAAGATAGGAAAATACCTGGGTTGGTATTATGGGAAAAATGATGGGAAATGCGCAAAGGTTGTTATCGGTAAGGACACAAGGAAGAGCAGCTATATGTTTGAGTATGCGCTTGTGGCAGGTCTTACCGCAGCCGGTGCGGACGCGTATCTGATGCATGTTACCACCACGCCAAGTGTCTCCTACATTGTCCGCACGGAAGGGTTTGACTGCGGAATTATGATCTCAGCCAGCCATAATCCATACACCGATAACGGCATTAAGCTGATAAACGAAAAGGGCGAAAAGCTTGATGAAAGCGTTATTACAGGGATAGAGGACTACTTAGATGGCAAGGGAGTTAAGATCCCTCTTGCAACAGGAAACAACATCGGCAGGGCATGGGATTTTTCGGCTGGAAGAAACCGCTATGTGGGGCATTTAATCTCGATTGCGGCAAGGTCTTTTAAGGGCATGCGCGTGGGACTTGACTGCGCAAACGGAAGCGCTTTTATGATCGCAAAAAACGTGTTTGACGCTTTAGGAGCAACCACATTTGTGATAAACAATAACCCGGATGGTAAAAATATAAATCTTGAGGCAGGCTCAACCCATATTGGGGGACTGCAAAGTCTTATAAAGGAGCAGGGCTTAGATGTGGGATTTGCATACGATGGAGACGCTGACCGCTGCATCTGTGTGGACGAGCATGGAAAAGTTGTGGATGGGGACGCCATCATGTATATACTAGGTGTCCATCTAAAAAAACAGGGCCATTTAAACAAAGATGTGGTGGTTTCCACCGTGATGTCTAATCTGGGCTTTTACAAGGCTCTTGATGATGCGGGGATGACCTCCGTGCAGACGGCTGTGGGAGATAAGTACGTTTATGAGGAGATGGCAAAAAACGGATATAGCTTAGGCGGGGAGCAGTCAGGTCATATCATTATCAGCAAATATGCCTCCACTGGAGACGGAATCTTAACCTCCATAAAGCTGATGGAGGTTATGCTTGAAGAAAAGTGTACGATGAGTGAGCTTGCAAAGCCGGTTAAGGTATATCCACAGCTGTTAAAAAATGTGCGCGTACATGATAAGGATGCGGCCATGAATAACAAAGCTCTGCTGGCCGCCGTAACAGCCGCAGAGCATGAGCTTGGTGGTGATGGAAGAATCCTTGTCAGAAAAAGCGGTACGGAGCCTCTTGTGCGCGTGATGGTTGAGTCAGCTTCCGAGGAAATATGTGAGCATTATGTGGGAACAATACTGGATGTGATGAAAAAGGAAGGGTTAATAGAGGACTAATCCCGCGCCCCTACGGTAATAATAGCAGTGGTTTGACAGGCGATCCTCTGGCTTAACAAGTGTTTCATTTACCTCCCGGATGATGTCATTTATATCATCTGGGGAATGCCCGCTGTCTGGTAGGATCAGCACCTCGTGAATGCTTGAGGGGATTATGATGAGATCAGAATCCTTTTCATCGGCAAACTTTTCTAAGATCTCAGAAAAGTAGATACACACTGCCCCAGCCCGGTGATATTGGTTTGTGAGAACGTAGAGATCTTTTATGATTGGATGAATAAGAAATGGGTCTTTAGCGCATAAATCTTCGCCCTCTATAGCGTCGCGTACAGGGGTGATTCTCTCCTGCATAATGCGGGGAGTATTCTCCTTTGCGATCTTAAACAGCGTCTCATCTGTGATATGCCATGCGGCAAGCTGCTTTTTAGAAAGAAAATGAATCCTTGTAAGGCTGTTTCCCTCAATCTGAAAATAGACGCATATAAGCGCTAGATCATGATAGGTAAGGTAAGGAGTGTCTTTAAGAAGCTCTGCGTGAAACTCTGGATTTATAAGCATTAAGCAGACAGAATCCTTTAGTTTTTGAAATGAAATCTGGGTAGATAATTGATATGTCATAAAATCCTTTCGTGGATCGCATGAGCATAAGTAAGACTATGAGTTATAAAGAATAATGGGGAAATTTAGATGAAAAGCGAAATAGGTGCACCTGAGTGGAATCGAACCACCGCACCCGGCTCCGGAGGCCGGTGCTCTATCCACTGAGCTACAGGTGCATCGCCGTAATCTTACTATAAATTACAAATGATTGTCAATGCTTTTTTAAAAGGAGGAGGCATGGAGCTTCGTTCAAAGTACATATCGGATTATTTTAAGAGCCATATCTGGCCCTGTTTTGAGAAAGAATTTGGGCAGGAGAGGGCGCATTCGCTAAAAAACTACAAAAATACACTGGAGCCTTTTTGCGAATATGTAAAGAAGGATTTTCTTAAGGTGACGCCGGAGGATGTTGGTAGATATTATGCCTACCTTGAGGGGCGGGTGCGCTTAGGAAATATGAGTCATGGAAGCATGCTGACCTATAAGAAGAACCTGCGGGCGCTTTCATGCGCCATAGAGCGCTTTATCAAAGAAAATCAGCTTTCTATTACTTATAATAATTATTTTCATAACAGCATTCAGGGAGATGTGCGCTGCATCAGTGAAAATGCGTGGCTGGCAGAATCTAAGGAGATCACTACCCTTATTTCAAAGGCTAATACCCCGAGGGAGATGCTTCTTCTTTTGATGCTGACGGAGGGGGCGCTTACTGCAACCCAGATCAGTAAACTGACCTGGGAGGGCTTTTCGGAAAAGCATCTTTGGTATCAGTACGATGATAAGCACGGATTTCCTGTCAGCGAGCTTTTCCATATAGCCTGGAAGGATTACAGAGAAGAGATGATTGAGGCGGGAAAGGAGCCAAAAGGGCTTTTGTTTTTTAACCGGAAAAATAACCCCGTCAACACAAAAAATATCAGCACACTGATAAAGCGCTGTCGCATGGAGGCTGGTATATCCCGGGAGATTACTGCCAGACAGTTAAGGGACTATGGCCTGGTACAGAGGTTTAAAGAGCTTTGGCATGCGGGAGATGAGGCGGATAATCTTGCGACAAACCTGGATGATGGACAAATTACAAGAATGCGCGAGCTCTATCTGCATTTTGCACAGAGTGCGTAAATATGAGATAGACCTGCATCCCAGCTCCATTCTTTAGACGATTATTTTTGAATTTTATGATGACAAGCAAATATGTGTATGCTATAATGTCGTCACGCAATTTAACAGGAGGATATGTGTTATGGTATTTTTGAATGACAACGGGGCTTTGGTCGTGAAGCATTCCGGAGAAACCTTAAGGATTGAGGCTTGGGGGAAGGATGCTCTGCGCGTGCGCGCCACCATGCATCCGCAGTTTACAGATCACTTATGGGCACTGACGGAGACCCCAAGTGTGACAAAGGGGGATGTGCAGATTTATGAGGCGGATCAGAGAGTCGGTGACGGCCTCATTACAAAGGAGAAAGAAGCTTCCATTACAAACGGCAAGATCAAGGCTGTTGTAAATATGGTCGGCGTAATCTCAATTTACAAGGATGATAAGTTAATCCTTCGCGAGTATTTCCGCTCCTACGGCGGTACAATCTCAAAGGAGAGCCGCTGCTTAAAGATTGTAAACAGAGAGTGGAAGGGAATCATAGGCGGAAGTGATTATTCGTTAAACTTAAAGTTTGAGAGCACGGAGGGCGAGAAGATATTCGGTATGGGTCAGTATCAGCAGCCCTACATGGATTTAAAGGGAAGCGTCCTAGAGCTTGCTCAGCGAAACTCTCAGATCTCTGTTCCGTTTGCCGTTTCCTCTCTTGGATATGGTTTCTTATGGAACAACCCTGCCGTTGGTCGTGTAACCTTTGGACGCAACTACACGGAGTGGATTGCAAGATCAACAAAGCAGATGGACTACTGGATTACCGCTGCTGATACCCCGAAGCAGATTTTGGCAAATTACACGGATGTAACCGGACATGCTCCCATGTTCCCGGAGGATCTTATGGGACTGTGGCAGTGTAAGCTTCGCTACCGCACACAGGATGAGGTCTTAAGCGTTGCCCGCCAGTATCAGAAGGAGGGGATACACATTGATCAGATCGTCATCGACTTCTTCCACTGGACACTTCAGGGCGACTGGAAGTTTGACACAAAGTATTGGCCGGATCCCAAAGCTATGGTTGATGAGCTTCACTCCATGGGTATCAAGGTTATCGTTTCCGTATGGCCTTCTGTTGACCGCAAGAGCGAAAACTTTGGCCCCATGATGGAGAGAGGTCTCCTTATCAGGACGGAGCGCGGCGCACAGCAGACATATGATTATCAGGGCGACTGCGTTGAGATCGACGTATTTAACCCTGAGACAAGAAAGTATGTCTGGGAGGTCTGCAAGAAGAATTACTATGACTACGGCATTGACGCATTCTGGCTTGACAACTCAGAGCCGGACTACGGCGTATATGACTTTGAAAACTACCGCTACTACGAGGGGCCGGCTCTCCAGGTGAGCAACATATATCCTCAGCTTTACAGCAGGGTATTCTACGATGAGATGAGTAAGATCGGCGACGGAACGGTTGTAAACTTACTTCGCTGTGCGTGGGCGGGAAGCCAGAAGTACGGAAATGTTGTGTGGTCCGGAGATGTTCCGAGCACCTTTGAATCTTTTTATGATCAGCTACAGTGCGGTCTAAACATGGGTCTTGCAGGTATACCCTGGTGGACAACGGATATCGGCGGCTTTATGACGGATGATGTTAATGATCCGGATTTTAGACAGCTCCTAATCCGCTGGTATCAGTTTGCCGTATACTCCGCAGTGCTTAGAATGCACGGTGACAGAGGCCCTTATAACATCCCTCCGCTTGATGATAGGGACTGGGGCGGCGGATATCTTCACACCGGTCAGCCAAATGAGCTTTGGAGCTACGGCGAGGAGAATTATAAGATCATGCGCCACTACTACGACATTCGTATACAGATGCATGATTATATCAAGCAGTTATATCAGGAGGCACATGAAAATGGCTCACCTCTGATAAGAACAATGTTCTATGAGTTCCCGGATGATGCAAAGTGCTGGGAGCTGCAGGATCAGTACATGTTTGGTGACAAGTATCTGGTTGCACCGATCTTTAAGCTAAATCAGTTTGAGAGAGAGGTATATCTCCCCGCTGGACAGTGGAAACTCACCAGCGACGGTACGGTTTATGAGGGCGGTCAGACAGTAAAGGTTGATGCGCCTATCGAGTACTCTCCTGTATTTGAAAAGCTTGCATAATAAGGTTTAACGGGCGAGGAGCTGTGAGGAGGAATATCTCTTCACAGCTCTCGTGTTACAAAATGAAAAAAGCTCTTTATGGGAGGACGTATGGTAAAGATTAATGGAAGAAGCTTAGAGCTATCCGGAACGGTTCTAAAGGATTATCTGACAGAGGCGGGCTATGATACTGCCCGGCTTGCAGTGGAAAAAAACGGCGAGATTGTTCCAAAGGCCAGATATGAGGACACTGTCTTTGAGGACGGAGATGTTGTGGAGATCGTGCGCTTTGTGGGAGGTGGCTGAAAATGCGGATTCCTACAAAAAAAGAAATGTATAAAGCTTTAGAGGAGCGTATGGGAAGTGAGCTTTGTGAAAAATTCTCCTCTGCTTCTGTAGCAATATGCGGCCTTGGGGGCCTTGGCTCAAACATCGCTATAGCTCTTGCAAGAGCTGGAGTTGGGCGCTTGCATATAATTGATTTTGATGTGGTCGATATCTCAAATTTAAACCGCCAGCAGTATGCCATATCCCAGCTTGGTATGGAAAAAACCAAGGCGATGAGGGAGAATATTTTGGCGATTGCTCCGTATTGTAATGTAGTGACAAACCAGGTGAGGGTGACAGAAAGAAATTTAAAAGAGCTTTTTAGCCATGATGATATTATCTGCGAGGCGTTTGATAAGCCTGAGAACAAGGCGATGCTTGTAAACGGAGTGCTGGAGTGTTTCTCGGATAAATTTTTGGTGGCGGGTTCTGGAATGGCAGGGATGGGATCTGCTAATCTCATCCGCACCAGAAAAATTTCAGAGCGCTTTATTCTCTGCGGTGACGGCATAAGCGATGTGGAGGATGGTTTGGCTTTGGTAAGCGCCAGGGTTTTGGCATGCGCTGCCCATCAGGCCCATGCGGTGCTGCAGATTCTTGCGGGAATATCTCCTTGACTTTTTTAGCAGTTGGCATCATAATAGTCACAAACGTAAGGGGAGCTTGTATACAGGCTGAGAGGAAGGTGTGACCTTCGACCCATAACCTGATTTGGATAATGCCAACGTAGGGATGCCTGAGAATATCAATACTTTTCCGGGAAGCTACCAAAATTGGCGGCTTTCCGGTTTTTTTATTTTAGGAGGTGCTTTAGGATGAAGACAGATGATAAGCTTGTAATAGGCGGTCATGAATTTGATTCCAGGTTTATTTTGGGCTCAGGAAAGTATTCGCTGAGTTTAATTGAGGCGGCGGTTAAGGATGCTGGAGCGCAGATCATTACCCTGGCGGTGCGCAGGGCAAACACGAAGGATGAGGAAAATATCCTTGACTATATCCCTAAGGGAATAACCCTGCTTCCAAACACCTCAGGCGCAAGGACGGCGGATGAGGCGGTGCGCATAGCAAGACTGGCAAGGGAGCTTGGGTGCGGTGACTTTGTAAAGATTGAGATTATGAGGGATTCTAAATACCTCCTTCCGGATAATTTAGAGACTGTAAAGGCCACAGAGATCTTGGCAAGGGAAGGCTTTGTGGTTATGCCCTATATGTATCCGGATTTATATTCTGCCAGAGCATTAGTTGACGCAGGAGCTGCCGCAGTAATGCCGCTGGCATCTCCAATAGGCTCTAACAAGGGCCTTGCTACAAAGGAGTTTATTCAGATCTTAATAGATGAGATTGATCTGCCGATTATCGTGGATGCCGGAATTGGAAGACCATCCCAAGCCTGTGAGGCGATGGAGATGGGAGCTGCGGCAATCATGGCAAATACAGCTTTGGCAACCGCAGGGGATCTGCCACTTATGGCCGCGGCATTTAGGCAGGCTATTGAGGCGGGCAGGAAGGCATATCTATCCGGCATGGGGCGTGTCCTTGGCAGAGGCGCATCAGCCTCCGACCCCCTGACAGGCTTTTTACATGACTAAGGAGGCGGCATATGCAAAACGAGTATTATGTTGATTCGAAATATTTACCTAAAGCAGCGCTTGAAAAAAAGCATCGGCTGGAAAATGACCCGACATCTCGGACTGATCACATGGAATATATGCCGGGTATGGAGCGGATTAAGTCCGACATTTTAGAAAAGGTTATGGCGCATGTGGATGAATACGACTACAGCGCCTACACCGCTAAGGATGTGCAGGCGGCTTTAGGTAAGGCGACCTGCAGTATAGAAGATTTTAAGGCGCTTTTATCCCCTGCGGCGGAGCCTTTCTTAGAGCAGATGGCGCAGCGCGCACGTGAGGAGACAAGAAAGCATTTTGGAAACACGGTGTATCTGTTTACACCGCTATACATCGCCAATTACTGCGAAAACTACTGCGTTTACTGCGGTTTTAACTGCTACAACCATATAAACCGCATGAAGCTTGATATGGGACAGATAGAGCACGAGATGAAGGTGATTGCAGACAGCGGCATGGAGGAGATACTGATACTCACCGGAGAGAGCAAGACCATGAGTGATGTAAAGTATATCGGTGAGGCTTGCAGGCTGGCAAGAAAGTATTTTCGCATGGTGGGGCTTGAGATTTATCCGGTAAATATAGATGAGTATAAGTATCTGCATGAGTGCGGCGCGGATTATGTGACGGTATTTCAGGAAACCTATGACCCTGCGCGCTACGAACAGCTCCACCTTATGGGGCATAAGAGAGTGTGGCCTTACCGCTTTGAGTCACAGGAGCGGGCACTTATGGGGGGCATGAGAGGGGTTGGCTTTTCCGCCCTTTTGGGACTTTCTGATTTTAGAAAGGACGCTCTTGCAAGTGCTCTACATGTATACTTTCTTCAGAGAAAGTATCCGCACGGGGAGATGTCCCTGTCATGTCCCAGGCTTAGGCCCATCGTAAACAATGACCGCATAAACCCCTTAGATGTCCATGAGACACAGCTATGCCAGATACTTTGCGCATATAGGATATTTTTGCCATATGTGGGGATAACCGTCTCCTCAAGGGAGACTGCCCGTTTTAGAAACGGCATTGCAAAAATTGCCGCAACAAAGATTTCTGCCGGTGTCTCCACAGGTATAGGCGACCACGAGAGTAAATATACGGGAAAGGAGCAGAGCGGCGCGGAAGGTGACGAGCAGTTTGAAATAAGCGATGGACGTAGCTTTGCGGATATGTACAAGGATATGTCCGATGAGGGCTTACAGCCGGTTCTGAATGATTACATCTATGTCTGATATCATATGTGTTACAAACAGAGCGTTTTGCAGAGGTGATTTTTTAGAGAGACTAAAAAGAATTGCAGAATGCGGCGTTAAGGCAATAATTCTTAGAGAAAAGGACATGACAAGTAAGGAATATGAAGAGCTTGCAAAAGAAGTTCTGAAGCTTTGTGAGGGAGAAAATATCCCCTGCATACTTCACAGCTTTATAGATACGGCAATAAGGCTTAACGCAAAAAAGATACATCTTTCTATGGATGCGCTAAGGGAGACGACCCAGGCGGAGCGGGAAAAGTTTGAGCTAATTGGCGCATCGGTTCACTCTTTAGAAGAGGCGCTTAAGGCAGAGCGGCTTGGATGCGGCTATGTAATCGCAGGGCATATTTTTAATACGGAGTGTAAGCCGGGACTTGCCCCAAGAGGTGTGGATTTTTTGCGGGAGATTTGTAGCGCACTTACGATTCCTGTCTACGCAATTGGGGGAGTGAATTTAAAAAATATCTCTAAGGTGCGTGAATGTAGAGCGGCAGGAGCTTGTATTATGAGCGGGCTGATGACATGCGAGGATGTTGGGGCATACCTGGCAGCGCTTAGAGCCAAGGAAAAGTAAATGGTGGATACGAGGATGAAATTAAAAAAAGAAGACCTGCTGCTCTATGCGGTGACGGACAGAGCCTGGACGGGGGAGATGACCCTTTATGAACAGGTGGAAAAGGCCCTTAAGGGCGGCGCTACCATGGTGCAGCTTCGCGAAAAGGAGCTTGACAAGGAAGCATATCTTAAAG
>CAZYLH010000020.1:14347-16702 GCA_964648695.1 uncultured Lachnospiraceae bacterium
GCTACCATGGTGCAGCTTCGCGAAAAGGAGCTTGACAAGGAAGCATATCTTAAAGAAGCGGTAACTATAAGAAAACTCTGTAATAAATACAATGTGCCATTTATCATTGACGATGACTTATACGTGGCGCTAAAAAGCGGTGCTGACGGTATACATGTGGGCATAGAGGATATGCCTGTTGACAAAATTAGAAGTCAGACGGGAAAAGATTTTATTATCGGGGCGACCGCAAAGACGATACAGCAGGCAAGAGCCGCCATGCAGGTGGGTGCGGACTACTTAGGAGTCGGGGCGGTTTTTGGCTCCGCAACCAAGAAAAACGCAATACGAATTTCAAAAGAAGAGCTTTCCGCTATCACTGCCTCTGTTGATATTCCATCCGTAGCTATAGGCGGAATAGAGCTTACAAATATACATGAGCTTACAAGCAGCGGTGTGAGCGGAGTGGCGGTTGTATCTGCTATATTTGGGGCGGCGGATATCGAGCTTGCGGCTGCGCGGCTAAAAAGAGAGGTTTTAAAAATGATGCAGGTGAAAGCTTAACCCGGGATGTTGGTTTTGCGATTGATATTAAAAGTTTTAGAAAAAATAGGTAGTATTTGATGCTACCTGAAAGATAAACGAGGGAATTTTATGAAGACAGCACTTACGATAGCCGGAAGTGATTCAAGCGGTGGAGCTGGTATCCAGGCGGATATAAAGACCATCACCGCAAACGGGGTTTTTGCCATGAGCGCCATCACGGCCCTGACAGCCCAAAATACTATGGGCGTGCGGGGTATTATGGAGGTAAGCCCGGAGTTTTTAGCCCAGCAGATTGATGCAGTATTTGAGGATATCATCCCGGATGCGGTAAAGATAGGTATGGTTTCCTCCGGCGCGCTGATAGAGACCATTGCAGAAAGGCTGCAGTTTTATAAAGCAAAAAATATTGTGGTGGATCCTGTGATGGTCTCCACCAGCGGAGCGCGCCTGATAAACGATGAGGCGATCAATGTGTTAAAGAGAAAGCTTTTGCCGCTGGCGGCGCTAACCACTCCAAATATCGGCGAGGCGGAAGTTCTTGCAGGCATACAGATCTGCTGTGCAGAGGATATGGTAAAGGCCGCCGAGATAATAAGTAAAACCTACGGATGCGCCACGCTTTGTAAAGGCGGTCACAGCATAAACGACGCCAATGATCTTCTCTATTATGGGAAGAAAAGCAAATGGTTTTATGGAAGACGCATAGATAATCCTAACACACACGGGACGGGCTGCACGCTATCAAGCGCAATCGCAGCAAATCTGGCGAAGGGATTTTCACTGGAGATTTCAGTTGAAAGGGCAAAGGCATATATCTCCGGTGCATTGGAAGCTATGCTTGATTTGGGGCACGGGAGCGGGCCGCTTGACCACGGCTTTGATAACAACGGCTCTTTTGCGAAAAATAATGAAGATACGAGGATGTAAGGATGAGAGAATATAGGACACAGATGGAGGCGGCAAAAAAAGGGATCATAACCCCAGAGATGAAGATTGTTGCAGGAAAAGAATATATGGAGCCGGAGGCGCTTATGTCGCTTGTTGCAAAGGGACATGTAGCCATTCCATGTAATATCAACCACAAATCCATCTCTCCTGAGGGAATAGGAGCGGGGCTTCGCACAAAGATAAATGTAAACCTTGGCATTTCCGGGGACTGTAAGGACTATGATGTCGAGATGCAAAAGGTTGACATCGCCCTAAAATACGGCGCAGAGGCCATCATGGATCTTAGCAATTACGGAAAGACAAACACCTTTCGAAGACAGCTGATAGAAAAATCCCCCGCCATGATCGGGACGGTGCCTATGTATGACGCTATCGGATATCTTAAAAAAGATTTGCTTGAGATTAAGGCGGAAGATTTCCTTCAGGTTGTGAGGGCTCATGCTAAGGAGGGCGTGGATTTTATGACAATTCACGCAGGAATAAACCGCCGCTCAGTGGAGGCATTTCGTAGGGATGAGAGAAAGATGAATATCGTCTCCAGGGGCGGTTCTCTTCTCTTTGCCTGGATGATGATGACGGGACGGGAAAATCCCTTCTACGAATACTATGACGAGCTTCTTGATATCTTGCAGGAGTATGATGTAACTATAAGCTTAGGTGACGCCCTGCGCCCGGGATGCATAGACGATGCAACCGACGGAGGGCAGATAGCAGAGCTTATAGAGCTTGGGGCACTTACAAAGCGCGCCTGGGAGAAGAACGTTCAGGTGATGGTGGAGGGCCCCGGTCATATGGCGATGAATGAGATCGCCGCTAACATGAAGCTTCAAAAGCGGATCTGTCACGGAGCGCCGTTTTATGTGCTGGGGCCTTTGGTGACGG
>CAZYLH010000020.1:16802-22919 GCA_964648695.1 uncultured Lachnospiraceae bacterium
CAAAAGCGGATCTGTCACGGAGCGCCGTTTTATGTGCTGGGGCCTTTGGTGACGGATATCGCTCCGGGTTATGATCACATCACATCCGCCATCGGCGGAGCCATCGCCGCGGCAAGCGGAGCGGACTTTTTATGTTATGTGACGCCGGCGGAGCATCTGCGCTTGCCGGATGTGAGTGATGTCAAGGAGGGAGTTATCGCCAGCCGTATCGCCGCCCACGCGGCAGACATCGCAAAGGGCGTTCCACACGCCACGGACAGGGACAATGCCATGGCGGCTGCCAGACATAAGCTTGCCTGGGAGGAGATGTTTAAGATTGCCATCGATGAGGACAAGGCAAGGGCATACTTTGAGAGTACGCCTCCGGCGGATAGGCACACATGCTCCATGTGCGGCAAGATGTGCGCTGTGCGAACCACAAATATGATTCTTGAGGGGAAAAAGGTGGAGTTTTGTGCGGAGTGATGGGATGGAATAAACTTATCTTAAAAAAATCGGCACAGAAGGCTTGCACCAAGTGAAAAAATAGTAAAAAAATATTTGCAATGCACTTGCAAATGAGATGGATATTGACTATAATGGTGGTGGACTTTAAGTGAAACAAAGAAAGGGGGCTATTATGGCTAAAGCTAATATGACATTAAGGATGGAGCCGGAGCTGAAAGCCCAGGCATCAGCTCTTTTTAAGTCCTTGGGTGTGGATTTGAGTACGGCAACGGGAATTTTCTTTCGTCAGGCACTCAGGTGTCATGGTTTTCCTTTTGAGATTAAGCTTGATGAACCGAATGATGTTACCTATGCCGCGATGGAAGCGGCAGAAAAGGGAGAGGATATGTACGGCCCGTTTGATAGCGTTGCTGATTTGATGGAGGCACTTGATGCTTAAGATAGAATTTTCCGGACAGTTTAAACGGGATTACAAGCTTGCAATGAAGAGGGGATGCGATCCGAAAAAATTGGAGGAAGTAATCACGCTGCTGTGTAGTGAGCAGCCACTGCCGGAGAAATATCGGGATCATGCGCTAACAAATTCTAAGAATTATAAGGACATGAGGGAGTGCCATATCGAACCGGATTGGTTGCTGGTCTATAAGGTTTTTAGGCAAACATTGATTTTGAAATTGATAAGGACAGGTTCACATAGCGATCTGTTTTAAGATTTGCGCTAAGTGTAAGTGTGAAAAAGATTGATTAAGAAAAGGGGGTCATTATGGACAATCAGGTTTTGCAGTGCATGAAGGAAAGAAGAAGCATAAGAAGCTTTGAGCCTAAGCCGGTGGAAGACGAAAAGCTTAACGCCATCCTGGAGGCGGGAACATACGCTGCTAGTGGAATGGGAAAGCAGTCTCCCATAATGGTGGTGGTTAAGGATGATGAGACCAAAGAGCAGCTTAGAAAAATGAACGCGGCGGTTATGGGTAATCCGGATACAGATCCCTTCTACGAAGCACCGATTATTGTAATTGTTCTGGCGGATAAGAACCGTGGTACATATGTGGAGGATGGAAGCCTTGTTATCGGAAACTTGATGCTGGCAGCACATAGCCTTGGGGTAGGCTCCTGCTGGATTCACCGCGCGAAGGAGGAATTTGAAAGCCCCGAGGGGATGGCTCTGTTAGAAAAATGGGGCATAAAGGGTGATTACGTAGGTGTTGGGCACTGCATTTTGGGATATGTAAAGGGAGACTATCCTGCGGCAAAGCCCAGAAAAGAGAAATCTATTTACACTGTATAGGAATTATGACAGAACGCGTGATAGACTGTCTGGATCTTGATCAGATTGCAGAGTCGGGTCAGTGCTTTCGCTGGCAGAAGACGGGAAAAAATTCATATGAGGTGATTGCCTTTGACAGGTATCTAAGGATTACTGGTCAAGGCAATCACTTCTCATTTTCCTGTGATAACGAGGAGTTTGAAAAAATCTGGGAAGAGTATCTGGACTTAAAGACGGATTATAAGGCGCTTAAAGAAATGATAGTGGACACAGAGGATGAGTTTATAAAAAAGGCCATGGACTATGGGGCTGGAATACGCATACTTAAGCAGGACCTCTGGGAGATGATACTTAGCTTTATCATCAGCCAGAATAATAATATTCCAAGAATTAAAAAGATTATTGAAAAACTGTGTGAGCAGTTTGGAAAGCCCGTATATTTTGAGGGCGCACTGGTGGGATATAGCTTTCCTGCGCCGGAGGCTTTTTTAGGACTTAATACAGAGGACTTAAAAGGACTGGGGCTTGGCTACCGTGATAAGTATGTTCTTAGCGCTGCAAACTGGTATGTTAGTGAGCGGGAGCGGGATGTAAAAAAGCTTTTAGTATGTGAGAGCACGGATGAGCAGAGAAAAATTCTCATGGACGGCATATGCGGCGTTGGGAAAAAGGTGGCAAACTGTATTCTGCTTTTTGGACTGCAAAAAAAGGACTGCTGTCCTGTGGACACCTGGATGAAAAAGCTCTTTGATGAGGATTACGGCGGTAATACTCCGTCATGGGTGAATAGCGACTATGCGGGAGTTTTTCAGCAATATGCCTTTTACTATAAGAAAAACGAAGGCAGCAGGCTAATTAGGGGAGAGTGAGCATCATGGTAAGTACAGTGCTTTTTGATATGGACGGAACGCTTATAGACACAGAAAAAATATACCGTATTTGCTGGCCAGCGGCTCTTAAGGCATTGGGTTATCATATGACGGATGAGCAGGCCCTCTCCATGCGCTCACTGGGGCGACCATTTGCCATAGCATGGCTTAAGGAGCTTTTCGGAGATGAGCTTGACTACAATGAGGTAAGGGCTAAGAGAAATGAGATTATGAGTGAATATATCTCTCGGCACGGAATAGAGGCTAAGCCGGGGGCGGAGAGGCTCCTTAGCTTTTTAAAGGAGAACGGCATTAAAAGCGCAGTTGTAACAGCGACAGCTATAGAGAGGACGGAGGAGTACCTTAAAAGGCTGGGCCTTATAGATTATTTTGATTCTGTGATTTCTGCTTCTATGGTAAAGGAGGGGAAGCCTTCACCGGATGTCTATCTCTATGCCTGCAAACGCCTTGGGGTAGCGCCGTGGGACTCCCTGGCAGTGGAAGATGCTCCAAACGGGATTTTGAGCGCATGGCGTGCAGGCTGTAGGGTGGTGATGGTTCCTGACCAGACAGAGCCCGATGAGGAGCTTACAAAAAAGCTATATGCAAGGGTGGATAGTCTGGATGATTTGGTCAAGCTTATAAGGAGAGAGGCTTAGATGAAAAAAAGCATAAAAGATTATTTTCCCCCAATTGGACTGCGTATCATCAAGTCTGCCGTGGCAGTGGCGCTGTGCTATGTGGTTTCCTTTATCAGAGGCAACAGCGGCATCGTCTTTTATTCTCAGTTGGCAGCCCTGTGGTGCATGCAGATGTATGTGGCAAACTCTTGGAAAAATGCCCTCCTTAGAATTTTGGGAACGCTTATCGGCGCTGCATACGGATTGATATTTTTAATCTTTAGGCAATATGTAGCCTTTCCCGCAAAGTGGGATGAATATATCAGCGCTGGCATAATCTCGCTTATGATTATCGCGCTGTTATACACCACTGTTCTGGTCAAGAAAAAGCAGGCGTCGTACTTTTCGTGCGCCGTTTTTTTGAGCATTGTTGTAAGTCACGCGGGAGATTCTAATCCCTATCTTTTTGTGTGGAACAGATTCCTAGATACAATGATCGGTATTGTCATCGGAATAGGCGTAAACTGCTTCTCTCTGCCAAAAGATAAAAGAAAGGATATTCTCTTTGTCTCCGGTCTTGATGATACATTGCTAGGTAAAACAGACACCCTTAGCGATTACAGCAAGGTGGAGTTAAACAGGATGCTTGATGACGGCCTAAACTTTACCCTTTCCACCGTGCGCACCCCCGCAGCTCTTATGGCACCCATGGCGGATATACGCCTAAAGCTTCCTGTAATAGCCATGGACGGCGCTGTGCTCTATGATATCAAGGAAAAAACATACCTTAAAACTTATGTCATCTCCCCTCAAAAATCAAGGAGGATATTAGAGCTTGTAAAAGAGCAGGGTCTTGTATGCTTTTCCAATGTACTTATGGAGGACGTGCTTGTAATCTATCATGATGAAAGCCAGGAGGAGGTACATAATCAACTTATAGATAAGCTTAGAAAATCGCCATACCGCAATTTTGTAAAGCGACCTCTTCCTGAGACGGAATATGTGGTGTATTTTATGCTGCTGTATCCAAAGGCGATTATTGATGATTTTTATCAAGTGCTTGAAAAAAACGGTATTACGGATGAGTTAAGGGTAGTGCGCTATGATTCTCCGGATTTTTTGGGATATGCTTATATAAAGATCTACAATAAAAACGCCTCTAAGGAAAATATGATAGAATATCTGTGCCATATGATTAATGTTAATGAGGTTGTTACCTTTGGAAGCAGTGAGAACGAGTATGATATAGCTGTTTTACCCGGAGATACAAACCGGGTGGTTCGCACTGTAAAAAAGCTCTATGAGCCGTTAAAAACACCTGCCTTTATAAAAAAACATAAGTAGAAAAAAGTCCCTGCTATTTTTGACTACACGTAGCAGGGGCAATTCATTTAATTTTAAGAAACAAATAATATATTTTACAGTAATAATGTGCTAGAATCAGGGCATCTTATTTAAAAAGAGGTCAGGGTAAATGGGAAAGAAAGAGTATTTGAAGCTGCTTTTAAATATCCTTGTTTGGATTTTTGGCATACTGGTGCTGCTTAGTGTAGTGCCGAGGTTGCTGGCTTTTTTTATGCCATTTTTGGTGGCTTTTATTTTATCCCTTATGGGACTTCCTATGGTACGTTTTTTGGAGCAGAAGATCAAAATCAGGCGTAAATACGGGACGGGCATCATAATTGTATTTGTCATTGCGCTGCTTGTGCTTGCGGTTTATGGCTGCATTTTACTACTCTCTATCGGACTTGACAGCTTTTTTGAATATTTTCCCACACTGTATGAAAATGCCCGTGATGAGCTTAACCAGGCAGTGGCCAGTCTTGAAAGTCTGCTGGAAAGCCTCCCATTTGTCCAGGATGTGGATTTTCAGAGTATCCTCCAAAGCCTTAGCGATTCGGCTGGAAGTTATCTGGCAGATGTCGGCGTTCCTTCGCTCTCATCATTTATAGCGGAGATGATCTCACACCTTCCGGATACAATTGTGAGCGTGGTGGTGGGGTTACTTGCAACCTACTACTTTATCGCTGATCATGATAAGCTAAAGGAAATCGTAAAGAGACACACCAGTGATGGCATCCAGAAGGGTTACATGCAGATCTATAAGCATATATTAAAGGCTGTGGGCGGGTACTTTAAGGCTCAGATAAAGATCATGGTGGCAATTTATGTCATCGTTTTCATTGGCCTGATAATTTTGAGGGTAAAATACGCCTGGCTCATTGCCTTTGGCATTGCCTTTTTAGATATGCTTCCCATCTTTGGAACGGGAACTGTGTTAATCCCCTGGGCGATTGTAAAGATGTTTTCTGGAAGCTATACCATTGCTGTAGGGATGTTAATTCTGTATCTGGTAACACTCGTGGTTCATCAGCTGATCCAGCCAAAGCTTGTGGGAGATACAGTCGGCATGGACACTTTTGCAACAATTTTCTTCATGTATGTCGGTTACAAGCTTTCAGGCATCCTCGGGATGATTATCGCCATACCCGTGGGCATGGTCCTGGTATTCTACTATAAAGAAGGGGGATTTGACTCCATTATATGGTGCATAAAGACGCTTGTAAGGGATTTTAATGAGCGGCGCAGAATGAACATAGAATGAGATAAAATGCATGTCTTTTGGATTTAGATAAAGTTAATTTGGTTATAGGAGTTTTTATTGGATATTCACTTTTCGGAAAAGATTTCGTCACATTTGCCCGCTAGAATGTGGTTAGTTTGATTGGAACAGAAAAAAATACTCATCAGAGATAAGATGAGCGGTGCCAGTCATAGACAAAATGGAGCTGTTTGGTTTTAACGTATTGGGGTTGGAGTCATGTCAGCTTCGACAAACAATTATCCAATATTTGGTTTTCATATATTTTATATTCTCCTTTCTACCGGCTGCTAAGGCAGCCGGATCTTTTTT
>CAZYLH010000021.1:0-15697 GCA_964648695.1 uncultured Lachnospiraceae bacterium
ACACTATTTTTGCGGGCATTTCTGTCCTGTGTCATTATTATATGCAAGAATTTTGATTGTGTCAACAGGGATTTTTCCCAAAACCATCTTGAGTAATTGCGATATAACAGCAGATTGACAGCGCGGGGGATGTATAATATGATGTATTACACAACAAGCAAAGGGGTGAAAACATGGACTACGATAGGCTTTTAGAGAAGAGGAACCGGCTTGCTAGAATGTGGAGCAGCATTCCACCAGAGGCACTAGAGAGCTTTGAAAAAAGTTTTGATGTTGAATATGCACACAATTCTACCGCTATTGAGGGGAATACCTTAACACTGATCCAGACAAAGGCAATTCTGGAAGATGGGATTTCTGTTGGTGGTAAGACACTTCGCGAGATTTACGAGGTGGCAAATCACGCAAAAGCTTTTGCTTTTGTAAAAAAATGCATTGCGGAAGGAAAGCCGCTGGACGAGTCGATAACAAAGGATGTTCACGCACTGCTAATGGAAAATATCATTGTGGGAGGTGTTTACCGCAATGTGGATGTCCGTATTTCAGGCGCAGGCTTCAAACCACCAGCACCTAATGAAATGTTTCGACAGATCAAGGATTTCTTTGTGAGTTCGCCGTGTCGAACAGACTTGAATGTCGTTGAGCTGGCTGCGTGGACGCACGCTGAGTTTGTAAGGATCCATCCCTTTGTTGACGGAAACGGGAGGACATCTCGAATGATAATGAACTATCAGCTCATGTCAGGGGGTTTTAGGCCTATCTCCATCGCAAAGGAAAATCGGGTAGAATATTTTGACGCATTAGAAGCTTATGCTGTGCATGGGGATCTGGAACCATTTGCAGATATGGTTGCGCGCTTAGAGGAAATTCGACTAGATGAATATCTAGCCATTGTGAGCGAAAAAGATATGGCCAGGCCACGAAAAAAAACTTTATAGAGGAAAGGAAAAAACATGGACAAAAAAGAATATAGGCAGATGCTTATGGATCGGTTTTATGAGGAATATCCTTGGGTTAAAATATTACCCAAGGAGACGAGGGATTATGTGCGCAGCTGCGCTCAGGCTGCCGTTAATACAGTGTCGCCGGATTTTGAGTTTGCGCAAGATGCTTATGACGCACACTTCGCATACGTCAAAGAGCTGATGTATAACGCATATGGGGAAGATGAGTGGAAGCCGTGAAGGTTGTTGATGATATATGGATAGATTGTGTCTGTGTGCCCTGGGATAAATCCTAGGGCTTTTTTGATGACAAAATTACAGGCAAATATATAGGCAAATGTAGGCAAATATAGGTGGCGTTAAGTGGGCAGTAGGATAAAATGGATGTTTTAGGCGTTTGGTTGCGTGTGCATCTGCTTATGTGTACAAAATGGACAAAAACAAGCGGCTATTTTCGGGTATTTTAACGATAGACTTTCCGTCTATTATCGTGTATATTATAAGCATGAGAAAAAGAAAAAATCAGGAGGAATTAAAGATGATAAAAAACACTCGCACATCTGCAAAGACCATTGATGCATGGTTAAACAACGGAACCATGACAAATATCACTCGTTGGAAAGGGGAAGATATAAGCAATCTCATAAGTCAGGAAAAGGGACTTTATAGATTTGTGTACAGCCGAGATTTGGAATTGGGCACAAAACTTTGGCAAGTTTACATGGGTTTCACGAGCCATAAACTGTATGGCTGTCATGATCGTGGAGTTGGCAGGTATATTGACGGAGATAGCGCATACCTAGAGTGGAAACGATGTCAAAATGGCGAAAAAAGATGGAAGGACATGACTGTCGCAGAGATACCAACGTACAATCTCAAAACTTGAAAAAAATAGGTGGTTTTTTAGGGCGCACTTCCTGCACTAGTGCAGGAAGTGCTAAGGAGGGGGAAATGAAAAATTTTATCACAATGTTAGCTGAAGATTACAATGAATACGCATGGATGTCTGTTTTTTACGACCATGTATCTGGAAGGAGCAAAGAAACAAACCTGTATAATGATGGGCGTTATGGACTAACACTCTGGTTGCTGACACAGATTGTCAAGCGCATAAACGGAGCTGATCTTACGTGGGAAGATTACGGGAAATGTGAGATTGGCGACAACGAGGGCAGCAAGATAAAGACTGTCGTCAGTAAAGTAAACGTTCGTTTTGGGAATGAGGAATGGAGCGAAGAAAAGACGAGGGATATTATTGAGATGCTAGTGGAGGATTATAACAAATATGCGGCAATGAGTTCTAAACATGGAGTAAAAGAAACGCCACCCGAGTATGAAGATGAACCTTGGGTTGATCGGGATGATTACGCGATATGGGACAGGGGATTTATCTACCAGATGAAGCTTTGTTTAGAAAAACTTGCCGACCTTACAGAAGGAACACATCTTACTTGGGAGGATAAAGATACCTGGGTAAGCGTTCACGATGACAAAGAAACACTTGAGTATAAAAAAGTCTCGGTTCGATTTGATGGTAAGAAAGGAGAGTGATTATGAGAAAGTACATGGTATACATGGATGATGGGTGCAGTTGTTTCAAATTAGCAATCCCTGCAGCAAACGAACAAGGGGCAAGAAAGTATGTAGAAGGAAACGGCGAGATCATCGCTGTAAGGGATGTCACTGACGATTGGTCTATCAGCATTGACAAGGTGGCAAAGGCGCTAAAAGATGCACAGTTTGGCCAGCTTGAAATCGACCTAATAACCAGATGTCTGGACTTTAACAACATAGCAGAGTAAGCGTAAAAAATATGATAAAAAACAGCAAGGAGAACAAATTGTATAAATGAATGATAATAAAGAGACGATGATGCCAGTAAGGGTAACGCCGTATGAACACCAAAAAAGAGCATTTGATTTTACGTGCGATAAATTAGGGGCACTTGATGGCCGGATAAAGAGCTGCGGTGTGGCACTTCTAATGGAGATGGGAACGGGTAAAACGATGGTAAGCATTGCTGTGGCCGGATATATGCATCAACGAGGACTAATAAACAGGGTTCTTGTTGTTGCTCCACTTTCCATTCTAGGGGTATGGCAGGAGGAGTTTAATAAATTTGCAAACTTCCCATATTCGCTGACGATCCTCAAAGGTACATCGGCAAAGAAGACGAAACAGCTGTCTGAGTTGCCAGATGGAGGCTTGCAGGTTGTTGTTGTAAACTACGAATCCGCATGGCGGATCAAAGACGATTTGTTGGCGTACAACGCCGACCTTGTGATCGCAGATGAGGCGCACAAAATAAAAGATGCGCGCACTTCCCAGAGTAAAGGGATGCACTGCATCGGCGATAAGGCGAAATATAAACTCCTCCTCACTGGGACAGCAATCACAAACAGAGAGATGGATATATTCTCACAGTATCGTTTTCTTGATTCACAGGTGTTTGGCAGATCATTTTTGTCTTTTCGCGACAAATACTTTTATATGGGTGGCTACAAACAACATGTGCCGATTTTTCGCAAATGGATGATGGATGATTTCTTGGGACAGTTGCACTCCGTGGCGTTCTGTGCAACAAAAGCGGAATGCCTTGACCTTCCAGACGTCACAGAGGAAGTCCGCACGGTTGATTTGGAGCGGGACGCTCTAAAACTATACCGCAACATCCTTGCTAAGTGGTATGCAAGGATAGATGAATCAGAGATTACCATGGCAAACATCCTTACACAGCTTCTGCGCCTGTCACAGATCACAGGCGGGCACATTACAGATGATGATGGCGTGGTTAATACCGTGAGCCGTGCCAAAATGGATGTGCTGTCCGACATTATTGATTCTGCCATGGCAGAGGATAAGAAACTCGTTATCATGGCTCGTTTTGTGCCGGAACTGGACGACATACAGCGACTTCTGGAAAAGAAAAAGATCGACTATGCAGTGGTGCGTGGCGGCGTAAAAGCTCGTGATAAAGAAATTCACCGATTCCAGAACGATGATGACTGCCGTGTGTTCGTGGGACAAATCGCCGCTGCCGGACTAGGTATCACACTCACAGCGGCAAGCACGATGGTTTTTTATTCCTACGACTATAGCATGAGCAATTTTGAGCAAGCGAAGGCTCGCATTCACAGATCGGGACAAAAACAGAATTGCCACTACATCTATCTGGCGTGTCGAGAGACGATCGATCTTAAGGTTTTAGACGCACTTCGTCAGAAAAAAGACTTAGCAAAAATGCTTATGGATGATTACAGAGAGAAAAAAACACTTGATCAGGACGAGCCAAAGAAAAAGTCCGGCGGGCGCAAACTATAAAAACAATATCAACAAAAAAGAGCACCAGCGGTTTTTTCTGGCACTCTTTTTTTATTGCAATGGTTGTTGTTTATTGTCTGCGCATACGGGCAACTGGAGATTTGAGAGAAGTAGACTGAGTATCTAGGGACTGCGAAGGCAACTGCTGTTCTAGAGCGCGATATATTTTGAGCGCATCGGGGAAAATCACTTTTATGCCCTGCCTTGCCATGGCTAAAACGCTCAATGCGTTCTTGGTAACATCAGTTGCCAAACGCTTGTCGATTCGGATTGGGTGCGCATTCTTGTCTGTGTATGGCGTAAGGTATTTGTCAGTCGCCGGACACATATTCTGAAGTAAGAAAGCTGTATTTCTTCCGAGTACCACTCCAAAACGAATAGTATTGCAGCACCCATATTTTTTTTTTTTATATGCTCGATTTGTTTATACTTCTCGTACCGAGATGAAATAGGAACGATCCAATAGATTTCGGGAATTTTGCGATCTCTAAACGCAAAAAAACAAGGACGTTTATGTAACGATCCGTCTACCATAACCTTGTTTTTCATTAATTTGTCATCAGGAAAATCAAGATAATATTGGTCTGACAAAAAATAAAATTGAGCCTCTGCCATAAAAACCCCCACATAAAAGTAAAGCCCTGCCTTTCGACAGGGTTTTACAAACATTTTGATCCCGAACATTTATCAGTCGCATATCGGGGAGCGACACTATTTTTGATCCCGAACATTTATCAGTCGCATATCGGGGAGCGACACTATTTTTGCGGGCATTTCTGTCCTGTGTCATTATTATATGCAAGAATTTTGGCTATGTCAACAGGATTTTTGCCTCGATTTTAAACATGCATGGTGGTGATAAAATATAGAAAAACAAATGATAGGAGGAAACACATGGGGGTATACGGATACGTGCGAGTAAGCACCAAAGAACAAAATGAGGAACGACAGATCAACGCCATGTGGGACGTTGGCATCAAAAAAGGAAATCTCTTTTGCGATCAGCAGTCGGGAAAAGACTTCGAGCGTCGCGAATACAAGATGCTTCTAAAAAGGCTTAAGACAGGAGATGTGTTGTATATCAAGAGTATCGATCGCCTAGGACGTAACTATGAAGAAATTCAGAAACAATGGAGAGTTCTAACCAAAGAGATTGGTGTTGATCTCGTTGTGCTTGATATGCCGCTACTTGATACGCGGCGAGAAAAAGACCTGATGGGAACATTTCTTAGCGACATCGTTTTGCAGATTTTGTCTTTTGTGGCAGAAAATGAGCGCAAAAACATCAAAGAACGACAGGCAGAGGGGATCGCCGTGGCAATGGCAAACGGCGTGAAGTTTGGCCGGCCACGCAAGCCGCTGCCAGATAATTTTGGGGAGGTGGCGGAGAAATACCGAGCAGGGGAGATCACTGTAACTCAGGCTGCGCAGTTGTGCGACATGCCACAGAGCACATTTAGAAATGCCCTAAAAAGAGTGCAAAAAGAATAATGACGCACCAAAAAGTATACTTTTTGGTGCGTCCGATTTTCTTTACTTATTATATCATATTTTATTGATGTTTGCAAGCGTTTTTAAAAAAAAAATAAACCACCAAAAAGTATACTTTTTGGTGGCGCAGAGGGAGAAGCGTCGGTTTCGTTCCGTCTACATTAGTAGAAATTCTCGATGGTTATTTGCCAAAAAGATATAGGATTTATTCTTGGCCGGAAACGTATTCCATTAGATCGCCAGGCTGACATTCAAGTAGGTTACACAGCTTACAGATGACTTCGCAAGTCACGTTTTCATTCTTTACGAGTTTTGCTACCGTGTTAGAATGAACACCATTGCTTTTTAACCATTGCTTGTTGACCTGCCTTTGCTGCATAAGATCCCACAGTTTAGAGAAGTTTATGTGGCCGCAGTTGCCATAATTTGCCATAGAGTACACCTCCTTTCTTGCTGTTATAGTAAAGGATTTTTGCAAATCTGTCAACATCTACTTGCGTGTACAAAATGGACAAAAACAAGCGGCTATTTTCGGGTATTTTAACGATAGACTTTTCGTCTATTATCGTGTATATTATAAACATAGCAAGACAGGCCTGAAGAAAAAGGAGAAAAGATTATGACAGATGCAAACATTGCTACGAGGAATGAAATGAAAGACGAAGCGATGAGGCGGATCAGAGAGATACATCTACATAGAGATGTCGCAAAATGCTTTGCTGGCGGAGTAAGATACCTTTCAGAGCACACCGCTTTCGGGGTTGAAAAAGAAGTGATATTCGGGGAACTCTATTGGCTAACCGAGGAAGAAGAAAAAATGATACGGGCGTTCGAGGCAAGGTTTAAGTCGCTTGTGTATCATGCGGTAAAGCACAACACGGAATTTGGAACACAATATGCCTTGCTATATGTCACCAAGTACAAAGATGAGTGGGAGATGGATTGGCAAGACCTAAAAAACAATTCATCCATTGCATATGTAACTGACGGCAGCACAGGTGAGATTGGAACCGTTGGTTTTACAAAGCGCGGTAGCGGATTGGTAAGAGTTTGGTAGCAAGTCTTCTGCTATAAATATTATAACAAGGAAAGGAATGGAGCATCATGAGAAAGACATTGGGAGAAATTTTAAACGCAATCAACTATTTTGAGGTTATATTTGACGAGATAAGGTTTTCTCTGGTTCGCGAAGATGGATCTAAGGAGGTGATAGAGGGGCATTGGCAAGACGAAGAAGAACTGCTAGATTTTGTTGCCAAACATTATAATAACGAGGTTCGCACACTCCACGTCAGAGATTTTGCTTGTGGGGGACGCTACCCCGATGGAGAGAGCGGCCTTGATATTTCTTTATATAGCCGTTCGTTACAAAAACAAGACACAGATAAAATTCTGGATATTAATCCCAACGAACATCTTCATCGTTCAGGATATTTTGAGATGTCCCTAAGTGAAGCTATCGCCCTTTGCGATCCTCACGAAAAGGTTTCGATCATAATTTGGTTCGAAGATGAGCGCACGATTGAAGGGAGCCTTGACGATGAGCGCATACAATCCTTGATCAAGAAGTATGGCGGTGGCGTACTCTCAATGCTTGAGTATTACGATGGCGTACAATGCGTTGTGGAGTATTGTTGAGGCTATCAAAGAAACTGATAAGTATAAAAGAGAATACGGCAAAGAAGGCTAGCCGAAGGCGGCACATGTGGGTTCAATTCCCACATAGCCACTAGAGAGGGCGTGTTTCTGCCTGATCTTCACCGAAGCATGACGGTGTAAGTCTCATGCTAGACCAGGGCTATTCCCTGGAGCGGAGTGAGTAACCGCTTTAGTTTTGCTCACTGGTGCGGAACACCTATATGTTCTGTGTACATGGCGGAAGCAAGTTGGGCGGTGCCAGACAACAAAGGTCTGTCGCCGAAAAACATGAAGTGGGGCGCAACAAATCATAGTTAGTTGCGCCGAAAAGGAGCAAAAATATGAAATTGTGGGATGTTTTGGAAGAATTTTGTGTTGTTGGCACGGAGGTAGAGTTTACGGTGAGTCCCCCTCTTGACGGTCGTTGCAAACATCTTGTTGTGGGGAAGGTAAACAACAATGGCTATTTATGCGACCGCTCTAATGCCGATAATTTGCCCTGGATTGACGAAAAAAATTTAAAAAACGAAAAAATACAGGAGTTCCTTGCTAAGAATCGCGATACAGAGGTGCTTGGATTTGATTGGTACGATATACCGGATGATAGCAAATATCTTTTTATCGCGCTGTCGGACAACCCGCAAAACCTTTCGGGAAGGACAACGCAAGGAGTGGACGAGCGTTTTGCCTACATACCATCGCCATCCAAGCGGTTGTATCGGGTTGTTGATTTTGTGGGGGTCGAAAAAATATCCATGCTCACCCGCGCAGAGGGAAACGATGAGGAATTTTTTTGCGAAGGACGTTGGGAGGCTCGACAGGATTATATAGATGAGTACAAAGACCACGCTGTCGAGAGAATATCCTGGGAGAAAGATAGGTGTGATATAGATTTTAGGGGTGAATATAGGCAAAAAATAAGTTTGGCAAAGCGCATATAGGCGGAGGTGTAAGAAGAGTGGAAAAAATAAAGATTGAAGGTGTATACAAATTGAGAATTTCTGACAAATACAATAACATCCGTGTTTACACCGGATGGCTTGACCCGTTTTATAATGATCAGTTCTACCATCAACATGGGCGAGAATTCAGCGCTTTTATTGACTACAACACCAACACCACAAAGCTCAATCTGACCAACTGGAGGCATGGCGAAATTCTTAACCACCGAACAATAACCGCTCTCGACAGGGCTATAGAACCCTCAGAATTGGAAGGTGTTTTAATAGAAGCGGGATTGTTAGAAACTGCTCTATTAGCCCAAATAGAAAGGATAATTCTTGAGGATGTCTACGGGGTGGCAGAGGACGAACCCGAAATGAAAACAGTGTATGATGCGTGGGACGATTATGGTTTTTTGATCACAGAGAACCCCGAAACAGGAGAAGTTTTTTTTGAAATTGATAGCGATGTTTGTCCGGTGCACAGGTCAATATTAGATCGGCTTGACGACATTGTCTGGGATGATAATAAGGGGTGGTGTTACTCTAATGGCGATGATTTGCCCTGGATCGATGAGCCTGTTGCGTCTGAGCAAGATGAGCCTAAACAAAAGTGTGGACGAAAATTATAAATGGGAAGGCTGGCCGGAGGCGGCGCGGCGGGTTCAACTCCCGCCCAGCCATTAGAGAGGGCATGGTTTTCTGCCTGATCTTCGCCGGAGCATGACGGCGTAAGTGTTGTGCTAGACCGGGACTATTCCTCGGAGCGGGGTGAGTGACCGCTTAAGTTTTGCTCACTGGTGCGGAACACCTATATGTTCCGTGCGCATGGCGTGGTCAAGTTGGGGGGGGCTAGTCAATAAAAGGCTGGCCACCAAAAAAGAAATGACGTGGGGCGCGGCACAGAGCCAGAAAATCCTACGGATCCCAGAGAATGCGACCTGGACTGCAGCTACAGCGGTGTGCATAAAATCATGTTCTTTTGTAATGCGGCTTTATCGGTCTCAAGCCCGACACTGCTTCGGCGGACGCAGAGAGGGAAAGGACTGATCCAGACGCATTACATATTATACTTTATTCCTTTAGTGGGCGGGTGTGGCAAGTTCGCACTTGCCCCACAGGGAGCAAAGATGTGAGTTGATGGAGACTGCCGCCCAATGCACATTACCGCCCGATGATTTTGCTTATTAAAACACACATTCCTTTTTAATGTGGCTTATCGGTTCCAAGCCCGATACTGCTACGGCAGACACAGAGGAGAGAGGAATCGGGGCCACACATTTCTTTTCTTTCCTTTAGGCGGGCGGGGTGACAAGCGCATCCTCGCCCATTTGGGATAATGGCAAGAAGGGACAAAATGAGTGAAAAAACCTATGGTCTATACGAGCAACTTGATGCGCTTCAGCAGTTATATGACAAAATGAGTGAAAAAACCTATGGTCTATACGAGCCCTGTTAGCGGTGGGGCGTATACCGGATGGCTTACACCGGATCACTAAGAGACAAAAAGGAGGTGGCAATGGATAAAAGTTGGTTAGAACACCTAATGAAAATGAGAATCAAAGGGGTTTGCGGCTTGACGGACAGCGGTTATGGGCCTACCAATGTGCGGTGTTATACCGGCATGTTTACGCCGGACTACTTAGATGAGGATGGCAACCGACACGGCCCTGGTTTTGCCCTCTTTAATTTTTATGGAGACAACCGTTATGTCCTTAATGTAGGGTATTGGGAACACGGCACAATTCAGAGCGAAAAACCTTTTGAACAGATGCTTTTTGAGGGGAACGTTACCCCTTCAAAGCTCAAGAGCGTAATCGAACCATATATCAATCCCAAGACTGAACTACAAAACGAGCCACCAGAAGCTACACAAAAAAACAGACCCAAAAGGAGGTTGTAAAATGAATAAGCGCATGATGAAGACGAAAAAAGAGGTTGACGGAGTATATAACTTCAAGGACAGCGGAGTGGCGATGCTTGGCATACAGATTTACTCTGGGATGCTTACGCCAAACTACACAGACAAGAACGGCAATCTACATGGGGCGGCTTTTGGGATCTTAGTAGACCACAAAAGCCGTTGCTCTGTTCTTTACGTGGATACTCATGAACACGGCAAGCTGACAAACACAAAAACGATCGCCAAACTCGAACGAGTTGTGACCGTTCCAGAGATCGGCGACATTTTAAGAGAGCATGGACTAATCAACACGCCACGGAGAGTTACAGGGTTTGGGCGCAAGTTGTGCGCCACTGCATAAGGAGGACGATAAAATGGAAAAATACGATTATTTTGAGGCTGTAAAAAATGATGTTAAAGACTACATATATGAACAAACAAGCCTTGGAGAGATAGACCTGGACGATTATAAAGGAAATCCATCTAGGCTAGAGGAAGAAATCTATGAGCACTTATGGGATGTGGACAGCGTAACAGGTAACGGCAGTGCAAGTTACACGTTTAGCAGTTGGATAGCAGAGGAATACCTCTGTCATAACTGGGGTTTGTTAGCGGAAGCTCTTTGTGACTTGGGCTATGAGGGCGTAAACCCGATAGAAAAAGGCGCAGAGTGGTGTGATGTAATCATTCGTTGCTATCTGTTGGCGGGGGCGATATCAAAGGCTGTGGAAGAGTTGGACTTGGATGAGGTTGATCTGGACAACAAAGAAGATTTGGACGATTTCGACTCAGACGCAGACGAAGAAACTCTTGAGAGCGAAGCGCCAAGTGCACAAAAACAGTCCCCGCGGCTATGAGCAGGACGGACACGATGGAATTTAAAGTCAACAAACCCATCCGACTAATTGAACTGTTCGCGGGGATAGGAAGCCAAGCAATGGCCTTGAGGGACCTGGGCGCAGACTTTGAACATTACCGAGTTGTGGAGTTTGATAAACATGCCATCGCCTCTTATAACGCCATTCGTGGCACAGTCTTTCCTGCGATCGACATTACCACTGTCACAGGGGCTGACCTTGGGATTGTAGATACAGACAAATATATCTATATACTCACATATTCTTTTCCTTGCCAAGACTTGTCTGTGGCCGGTTATCGCAGAGGGATGGCAAAGGGTAATAACACACGGTCAGGGCTGCTGTGGGAGGTTGAACGGTTGCTTAATGAGACAACAGAACTACCGCAAGTCCTTGTGATGGAAAACGTGCCACAGGTTCACGGAAACAAGAACCGCGCAGATTTCGAGAAATGGATGGAATATCTTGATGCCAAAGGGTATAAAACATATTGGCAAGACCTAAATGCCGCTGATTACGGAATACCGCAATCAAGAAAGCGGTGCATCGCCATAAGTATTCTGGGTGATTACCACTATACTTTTCCAAGCCCTCAACCGCTTGAAAGTGTGATGGCTGATTATCTAGAATCCAAGGTTGATGACCGATACTATTTTGCCTCCGACAAAGCAAAAGATTTAGTAGACCAGTTGGTGGCAGATAAAAAACTAGATATCGGCACCGCTGTTGTTAAAAACTGTGGTTCGGCAGATCCTGGAAGGGTTCCTTCTTTAAAGCCTACAGATGTTGCAATAACCCTTTGTGCGTGTGATGGGAAAGGAATACATGACTATGGAAATAACGCTGTTCTCGAAAAAGAACGAATGGATACAGGGGTTGAAAAAGAAGAGGAACAAGGTCGTCACGGTTGATTTAAAAAGTCCTGCGATGTTGGGGCGTTTTGACGACCTAATCCCAGATGGGACGAAGGGAACTGTGGAATGATCGGATTAAAACGGATCGGAAGCATGGCCGGTGGCTTTGAAAGCCAAGGGCGCATCTACGACCGCAACGGACTATGCCCCACAATTACCGCTCATAGCGGGGGGAATCTAGAGCCAAAGATATTGGTGAGGGAGGTAGCCATAATGAATGAGGTTCCAGAACGCTTCCGGCGTTTTGTCTATGAGATAGACGGCGTGCCACATCTGATACGAATAAGAAAGATTACGCCTCGTGAGAGCTGGCGGTTGATGGGATTTTCCGATGATGACTTTGATAAAGCAGCGGCTGTGGCAAGCAACACACAGCTTTATAAGCAAGCGGGAAACAGCATCGTTAAACAAGTGCTGATGGCGGTGTTTGCGCAGATGCTTCCAAAGGAAGGAGATTGAGCATGAATAATACATCTCAAGTAAAAAACGTTTTCAAAAATGGAGAAAATCCGAGCAAGGATCAATTTACAAAACTGTGGATTGAAATGGTTAATCGGATCGAGAAGAACAAGACACTTCATTTAGCAAAACAATGATGACAAACCGTTCTCTGCGTGATATAATCCCAGAGAAAGCGGTTTGTTCCTGTCTCTAATCTAAAGGAGAGAAAAGGATGAAAGTCGCAATATATTGTCGATTGTCTGAGGAGGACAGAAACAAACAAAACGAAACAGACGACAGTAACAGCATCCAGAACCAGAAAGCGATGTTGTTGCAATACACTATGGAACAGGGGTGGGAATTATATAACATATACAGCGATGATGATTATGCCGGTGCTGATCGACAAAGGCCAGAATTTAATCGGCTGTTGCAGGATGCGGAACAACATAAGTTTGATATTGTTCTTTGCAAGACTCAGTCCCGCTTTACTCGCGAGCTAGAGTTGGTAGAGAAATACATTCACGGTCTATTCCCCATATGGGGCATTCGCTTTATTAGCATTGTCGACAATGCCGACACGGCAAACAAAGGAAACAAAAAATCGAGACAGATAAACGGACTTGTCAACGAGTGGTATCTAGAAGATCTGTCAGATAACATTCGCAGCGTCCTGACAAATAAGCGCCAAAACGGCTATCATATTGGAGCTTTTGCTCCGTATGGGTACAAAAAAGACCCCGACACGAAAGGCCACTTAATAATTGACGAAGAAGCCGCAGCCATTGTTCGCGAGATTTTCGCCCTGTACTTGCAGGGCAGAGGTCCCCGGGCTATATCTCAGATACTCAACGATAGAGGAATTCCAAATCCAACAGAATACAAACACCTACATGGCGAAAATTATAAACACATGTATAGCCATACAAACCATAAGCTTTGGGCACCATGGAGCGTATCTTACATATTAAAAAACGAAATGTATATCGGCAATATGGTCCAGGGAAGATCCGAAATCATCTCATATAAAACGCAAAAGACAAGAATTCGTCCGAGAAGCGAGTGGTATGTTGTCGAGGGGACACACGAGCCGATTGTTGATAGAGAACTGTGGGATAAAGCGCAAGCTATGGCCGCTCAACGCACAAAGGCGTATGTCACGGGCGAAATCGGTCTATTCGCCAGAAAAGCGCGGTGCATAAAGTGCGGACATGTGATGCGAGCGCATAGGTCTGGAGGAAGGCGTTATCTAAGATGTTCCCTGCGCTATCTATCTGAAGAGGCCTGTGAAGGCTCTTTTATATCAGTCGCCAGACTGGAAAAAATGGTGCTTGGCGAACTCAACACATTGGCAGCTGAATATCTCAACAAGGATGAGCTGGAGCAGAAGATAGAATTTTGTGACAGCCTACAGCAACAGAAAAAACGTCTATTAACCGATATTACGGCTTACAAGAAAAAGGCTGCGGAATACTCTAAGGGCATCAAAGATCTTTATTTAGACAAAGTTAAAGGGTTGATAAGCGAGAAGGACTACACGGAAATGTCGCGAGATTTTGTTTCTGAGCGCGACCGCTTAGAGAGATTAATCGCTAACGAAGAGGATTGTATTGCTGATCTTGATGACAGAATAGCCAAGGGCGATAATCGGAAACAAATCATCAAGCAATATACTAATTTGACACACCTTACTAGGGAAATAGTTGAAACGCTGATAGATTATATATCTGTCGGCAGACGTATACCGGGAACCAACGATGTTCCGGTTGAAATTCACTGGAAATTTTAGAGGAGTAAGCTCTGTTGCTCTTGTGCAGGGCGGGGAGTGCGCAGCACGGAACAATCCGTAGGCATCGCAACTAAGGGATTTTGACCCTGATATCATTTTAAATAAATTCAACACAGCCTGCCTGTCTAAATGGATGGGCGGGCTGATTTTAAGGAAAAAAATTATGGAAAAGACAATTAAAATTACTTATTTATCAGACAAGATTGAAAAGCTTACATATATTGCAGGAAAGTCGGACTGGATCGACCTGCGAAGCGCGGAGGATGTTACCCTAAAGAAAGGGGAGTTTCGCCTTATAAACCTTGGCGTATCCATGTGCCTGCCGGACGGATATGAGCTTTTAATCGCTCCCAGAAGCAGCACCTTTAAGAACTTTGGCATTATACAGACAAACTCCATCGGCGTGGTTGATGAGAAATACGGAAAGACATCGTCAAAGGATGTGCTGATGATGCCTGTTCTTGCCATGAGGGATACAAAGATACACGTAAACGACCGTATCTGTCAGTTTCGCATTATAGAGCATCAGCCACAGATCATCTTTGAGGAGGTTTCCCCGCACGAAGATGGGGAGGCGAGAGGGGGCTTTGGCTCCACCGGGAGATGTTAGCTTCCCCCAAAATACTGGACTTTATGAGTGTGCTATGGTAAACTTAAAGACAAGTCAAACTTAAGAGGTGCGATATGAAAAAACTGCTGATCCCGGCGGCATTTACATGTGCGCTAGCCCTTGGCGGCTGCGCGACAGATGCGGCGGATAACCATGAGCAGGGGATGCTTTTGTATAATGAAGGGGAATATGAAGAGGCCACCGAGTATCTCTTAGCTGCGGTGGCTGAAAATAATACTAAGGGAATCTATTATGTCGACTTGGGCATGAACTATCTGGAGCTTGAGGAATATTCCGCTGCAAAAGAAGCATTTGACCATGCCATCAGCATAGATGATGAGGTGGAGCTGGCGTATCGCGGTCTTGGCATTATGTGCATGGAGCAGGAGCTTTATTCTGACGCGATATACTACTTTGATATGGCGCTTGAGCAGGTGGAGCTTAACGTGGGCGAATTGGAATACGACATCCTCCAGTACAGGGCGGAGGCAGAGCTCTTGGGTGAAAATTACGAGGATGCCTTAAACACTTATTCCGTCCTTATTCAGCTTGGGGTAAATGTCACCCAAAATCGCCTGGCGATGGGTGCTATTTATTTGCAGATGGGCGATGAGGAGCTTGCCACAGAGTGCTACAATCAGCTGATAGAGGATAACGGACAGGATGTGACCGCCTATTTTGGGGTTTACAATGTTCTGGAGGCATATGGATATTCTGAGCTGGGGCTTTCTTTTTTAAATAAGGCTTTGGAGGTGGAGGGCGATACGGTAACCGACCATCTAAACAGGGGAAAGATTTACTATCTGATGGAGAACTACGACGCAGCCATAACGGAGTTAAGCTACGCC
>CAZYLH010000021.1:15797-22775 GCA_964648695.1 uncultured Lachnospiraceae bacterium
GAAAAAGAGCTTAAGTATTTGACACTGATGAATAGTTTGGGAGACGATGATGATTAAGATAGAGCGTGTAAGCGTGATGAATATGGAAAATGCGATAAGGGGCGCAAGAAATCCCCTAAACAGCTGGGAGCGCTCTGACAGCTTTTATGATGAGACTGGAAACTTCCATCTGGGGGCGAATGATTTAGACCTTGCAAAGCGCCTTTCAAAGGCGGGGACGGATCACAGAAAGTATCTTCGGATGATCTTTATATCTGTGGATATCACAGCACCCCTTTATTGGTGGAAGGAGTATGATACCTATAAGATAGCCACGGTGTCAAACTCCACCAGCACCATGCATAAGATCCACGCTAAGCCGTTTGAGCTTGCTGATTTCTCCACGGATCATTTGACTCCGGGATCCTTACAGGTTATGGAGGATTTTGTGAAATACTTAGAGCGGGTCAGGCTTAGATACATGGAGGGCGGCAAAAACAAGGAGGACTGGTATGATTTGATACAGCTCCTTCCAAGCAGCTATAATCAGAAGCGTACCCTTACATTTAACTATGAGACTGCGGCGAATATTTACAAGTCAAGAAAGGATCATAAGCTTGAGGAGTGGAGGCAGATGTGCGAGTGGATCCGCACGCTCCCGTATGCGAAGCAGATAATTACGCTTGAAGAAGAGTAGAAAAATGTCCGGTATAAAGGTGAAAGAGGAGGAGTAATGAAGGCTGACCGTCTTTTAGAACGAACAGAATACAGACTGCTTGCGGGAAGCCTTGATAGGGAGATTCTTGGCATCAGCACGGACAATAGGACATGCAGCCCGGGAGATGCGTTTATCTGCATCAAGGGCGCGCGCTTTGACACTCACACCTGTGTGGCCAAGATTTTAAAAAAAGGCGCGGCGCTTGTTGTGGTAAGCGATGAGTGGGCCACCTCACATAAAGATGAGATAAAAAATCTGCCAAAAGAAGGGACTTTAATTAGCGTTTCTAATACCCGCCTTGCAAAGGCAAATATTGCCGCTGCGTGGTATGGACACCCCGCAGATAAGCTAATCACCATCGGCATCACCGGCTCTAAGGGAAAGACCACCACGGCGCATATGTTAGCATCCATCTTAAAGGAAGCGGGGATTTCTACCGGCACCATCGGCACAAACGGAGCTATCATCGGCGGGGAAGTTCATGAGCTTAACAACACCACGCCGGATTCAGAAGAAATGCAGATGTATCTGGCAAGAATGGCGGATGCGGGCTGTAAGGCGGCGGTGATAGAGTGCTCCTCCCAGGGGCTGATGCAGCATAGGGCAGGTGGCTTTACATTTGACATCGGCATTTTTACAAATATCACCGAGGGCGATCATGTGGGGCCAAATGAGCATAAAAGCTTTGATGAATATCTGTACTGTAAGGGCCTTCTTTTAAAAAACTCCAAGCTTGGAATTGTAAACGGGGACGATCCACATATCAAAAAGCTCCTTTGTGATGTTAAGACGCCCATCCTGTTTTTTGGTGAGGAGAAAAATACACATTTAAGACAGCCGGATTATGAGGCGTGGGAGATAGAAAAGACATTTGACGGGCGTGACCCCGGCATAAGGTTTAATGTTAAAGGCAGGATGCAAGGTGAGTTTTACGTAAATCTTCCCGGCAAGTTTAACGTAAAAAATGCCCTGGCGGCGATTGCGGCTGCCGATAGGCTGGGTGTGCCAAAGGAGGCGATGGAGCGAGCGCTTAAGAGCCTTTTTATTAAAGGGCGCATCGACATGGTGTATCGCAGCGATAAATTCCAGGTCTGCGTGGATTTTGCCCACAACGGTTACAGCACCAGAAATCTCCTGACGGCGCTTAGAGAGTATCGCCCTAAACGCCTGATCTGCATTTTCGGGGCGGACGGCAACAGGGCAAAGTCAAGGCGCTATGAGATGGGCGAGGCAAGCGGCAGACTGGCGGACTTAAGCATCGTCACCTCCGGTCATAACCGCTATGAGAGCTTTGAGGATATTTTTAAGGATATATCGGTGGGGCTTTCAAAGACCACGGGGGAGTACATCGTAATTCCTAACAGAAAAGAGGCCATCAGATATGCCATAGAAAATGTGCGGGATGGGGATCTGATCACCATTATCGGCCTTGGACACGAGACATATCAGGAGGAAAACGGCATAAAGTACCCCTACAGCGATACGGAGTATGTAAAAGAGGTTATAAAAGATGTGTTTGGCGATTGATGCGCCATCACTAAAAATAAGCGTATTAGGAGTTTTGGCTGGCAGGTTCCGTCTGGAGCATGCCAGTTCTCTTTAGTGAGAAAATAAGCGGGTGATAGAAATGAGAATTAAGGAGTGGCGGGTTTACGCCGGAAAAGTAGATTTTGACGAATTTTCAAAGGCGCTTGGGGTAAGTCCCCTGATGGTGCGAATTATGTGTAACAGAGGTCTGCGCTCTATAGCAGAGATGGAAGATTACCTTTATCCGGATGAGAGCAGGCTCCATTCACCCGTTCTCATGAAGGACCTGGATAAGAGCGTGGATATTCTGATAAAAAAAATAAAAGCGAAAAAGAAGATACGCATAATAGGGGACTATGATATCGACGGGGTCTGTTCTGTGGCAATCCTATACAGGGGCCTAAAGCGGGCGGGCGCGGATGTTGACTGGTATATTCCGCACCGCGTTAAGGACGGATATGGCCTAAATTTAAAGATTGTAAGACAGGCTGCCTTAGATAGCGTGGATACGATACTTACATGTGATAACGGTATTTCTGCGCACGATGAGGTGGATTATGCCACAGAGCAGGGCATGACGGTTATCATCACAGACCACCACGATATCCCCGCCGCCGGCGTCCCGAGGGCTGACGCAGTGGTAAACCCGAAACAGGAAAACTGTGATTATCCATTTAAGGAGCTTTGCGGAGCGGCTATCGCATGGAAGCTTATATGGGCGCTTTTTGAAAGAGTGGGGTTACCTATGGAGGAGGTGTGGCAGCTGATTGAGTTTGCCGCGATCGCCACCGTGGGCGATGTGGTGGAGCTTTTAGGAGAAAACCGTTTGATTGTAAAGCTTGGAACTCTGCGGCTTCATAAAACCACCATCCCCGGACTTGCGGCACTTATTGAGGCGTGCGGCCTAAAGCCGGAGAGCATTGGCTCCTATCACATAGGCTTTGTCTTAGGGCCAACTATAAACGCGGGTGGAAGACTGGATAGCGCCAGGCTTTCAGAGGAGCTTTTACTTTCTGATGAGGCGGGCGAGGAGACAAATAAAAAGGCGCAAAGTTTGCGCACGCTAAACGACAGCAGAAAAACACTAACCACTGAGAGCGTAAGCGAGGCGATGAGCATTGTGGATGAGAGCGATATGGGAAGTTTCCCCATCCTTGTAATATATCTGCCGCACTGTGCGGAGAGCATCGCGGGGATTGTGGCGGGGCGGCTTAGGGAGCATTACTATAAGCCCTGTATTGTTCTAACTACCTCTGAGGCAGAGCCTGGTATGGCAAAAGGATCCGGTAGATCCATTCCCGGATATGATATGTTTCACGAGCTTGAACGCATAAGAGAGCTTATGACGCGCTTTGGAGGTCACCCCATGGCGGCGGGAATGTCACTTAAAAAAGAAAATATAGATGAGCTCAGGGATAGGCTAAATGAAAACTGTACACTTACGAAGGAAGAACTGACAGAGCGGCTTTGGATTGATATTCCCCTTCCGATCGACCGCATTACGACTGAGTTTATAGGAGAGCTGAATATGCTAGAGCCCTTTGGAAAGGGCAATGAAAAACCGGTTTTTGCGGACAGGAATATCCGCATAATCCGCGGCGTCATTATGGGGAGAGAGAGAAATGTGCTAAAGCTCATAGTAGAATCTGCGTCAGGGCGGAGAATGGAGGCGCTTCTTTTTCAGGACAAGGACGACTTTTTGTTCCAGTTTGAGGCGCACTACGGAAAAGACGCTTTAAAGCAGCTCTATATAGGCTTTTCGGAGGGGGAAAATCCCACGTGTCTCTCCCTTGTATACTACCCGTCCGTCAACAGCTATCGGGGTATGGAGACTGTGCAGATTGTTCTTCAGGATTATCACTTTCATTAGGAAAAACAGTGCAATATAATTCAAAACATTGACATGATAAAAATCAAATGATAGACTTTAAGTCAAAAATGGCACCTAGGGAAATGTGTTTTTTTGGAGGAGCGTATGGAAGAATTGCGGACTGATAAAGCCGTAAAAAGTGAAGATGATCACAAAAAAGCGGAAAAGCTGTCGACATATATGCCGGAGACTGTTCAGAAGGCTGTTTTTGGGCAGCTTGGAAAACCTGCGCCAGTGCTAAAGCCCGAGGGGGGAGAGCTAAGCGTCCAGGCAGAAAATACGCCGCCGGATGAGCTGTATAAGGAGCTTATATCCATCATCAAGCGCTATCACCCATCGGATAATCTGGATCTGGTGGATAAGGCTTATCAGGTTGCAAGCGAGGCGCATAAGGACCAGAAGCGAAAATCCGGAGAGCCATATATAATTCACCCGCTCTGTGTTTCCATCATCTTAGCGGAGCTTGAGCTTGACAAGGAGACCATTGCCGCAGGATTGCTCCATGATGTGCTGGAGGATACCTCTATTTCATACGATGAGCTTAAGGAACAGTTTGGCGAGGAGGTTGTCCTTTTGGTGGACGGAGTCACAAAGCTGACTAACCTCAACTGGGCTCAGGATAAGGTGGAGGTTCAGGCGGAAAACCTTAGGAAAATGTTTCTTGCCATGGCAAAGGATATCAGGGTAATCCTGATAAAGCTTGCGGACCGCCTTCACAATATGCGCACCATGCAGTATCAGAAGCATGAAAAACAGATCGAAAAGTCCAGGGAGACAATGGATATCTACGCACCCATCGCCCATCGCCTAGGTATTTCAAAGATAAAGGTGGAGCTAGACGACTTATCCTTAAAGTATTTAGAGCCCGAGGTGTATAATGATTTGGCGGGAAAGGTCGCCATGCAGACGGAGGATAGAGAGGCCTTTGTCAAGTCCATTGTGGATGAGGTCAGCACTCATATAGAGGCGGCGGATATCCATGCCCAGGTTGGCGGAAGGGTAAAGCACTTCTTTAGCATCTACAAAAAAATGAAAAACCAGCATAAGACGCTGGATGAGATTTATGATATCTTTGCGGTGCGCATCCTTGTGGATTCTGTAAAGGACTGTTATGCGGCGCTTGGCGTTATCCACGAGATGTATCGGCCCATTCCGGGGCGCTTTAAGGATTACATCGCCATGCCAAAGCCGAATATGTACCAGTCGCTTCACACCACGCTTATCGGAAGCAAGGGACAGCCCTTTGAAATCCAGATAAGGACATATGATATGCACCGGACCGCGGAGTACGGTATCGCGGCTCACTGGAAATATAAGGAAGCCCAGTCAGGACAGATGAATGAAAAGAGCGAGGAGGAAAAGCTCTCCTGGCTAAGACAGATCTTAGAGTGGCAGAGGGACGAGGCGGATAACAAGGAGTTTTTAAGCCTTATAAAGAGCGATTTGGATCTCTTTTCAGATACTGTCTTTTGCTTTACGCCGACGGGGGATGTAAAGAACCTTCCGACTGGCTCAAACCCCATAGACTTTGCCTACAGCATTCACTCCGCGGTGGGAAATAAGATGGTGGGGTGCCGTGTAAACGGGAAGATGGTGCCCATCGACTATGTTATACAAAACGGGGATCAGATAGAGATAATAACTTCCCAGAATTCCAGGGGCCCGAGCAGGGACTGGTTAAAAATAGTAAAGAGCACTCAGGCGAAAAATAAGATAAACAGCTGGTTTAAGAACGAGCTAAAGGAAGAAAATATCACAAAGGGCAAGGAGATGGTCTTATCCTACTGCAAGGCCAAGTCCATCATCCTCTCAGATATATTAAAGCAGGAGTATAAGGAAAAGGTATTAAAAAAATACGGTTTTCGAGATTGGGACGCGGTGATGGCGGCAATTGGTCACGGCGGCTTAAAAGAGGGTCAGATCGTAAACAAGCTGGTGGAGGAGTACCAAAAGGATCACCGCAAGGAGATTACCGATGAGGAGGTTATAGCGGCTGTCTCCGAGAAAAAGGAGAAGATACGCGCTTCCAAAAAAACAAGCGGTATTGTTGTAAAGGGCGTGGAGGATCTGGCGGTGCGCTTTTCCAAGTGTTGCTCCCCAGTGCCGGGTGATGAGATTATAGGGTTTGTCACCAGAGGACGCGGCATCTCAATCCATCGCACGGACTGTGTGAATATGATATCTCTTCCAATGGAGGATCGGGCGCGCGTCATCCCTGCGGAGTGGCAGGGGGAGAATATAGCGCAGGAGAAGTATCTGGCGGAGATAGTTATCTATGCGAACAACCGCGTTGGACTGGTTGCGGATATCTCACGCATCCTCACAGAGGATCAGATAGATATTCACTCCATAAGCTCTCGCACCAGCAAGCAGGGAGTTGCCACTGTGGTGATCTCTTTTGAGACAAACGGAAGGGAAGAACTCTCGGGGATTGTCAAGAAAATCCTAAATGTCGGCGGTGTGTTGAATGTGGAAAGGAGCCGTGGATAATGGCGAAATTAAAGGTAGATTGGTTGGTGGTTAGCGTATGCGCCACCAACTGTTATATTTGCTACAATGATGAGACGATGAAGGGCTTTATCATAGATCCGGGGGATTCTTCGGAGCGCATAAGGATGGAGGCAGAGCACCTTGGGGGAGTGCCGGAGAGCATTGTGCTAACGCACGGGCATTTTGATCATATCGGAGCGGCTTTAGCGCTGCGGGATTTCTATAATATCCCAATTATCGCTTATGAGGGGGAGAGTGCGCTTCTTTCTGATCCGCAGGAAAATCTCTCCACGGCTTTTGGCGGTGAGCCACTTTCCCTAAAGGCGGACAGGTACGTGACTGACGGCGAGGAAATAGAGCTTGCCGGATTTAAGGCGAGGGTGATACACACACC
>CAZYLH010000022.1:0-19913 GCA_964648695.1 uncultured Lachnospiraceae bacterium
CAGAGTCGTTTCTTGGAGCAATCGGTATAGTTATAAATTTGGCTTTCCTTGTTATTGCGCTGATCTTTTTAGCCGGATGTAAAAAAATCCAGCTCGCAGCGGAGAAAATGGCGCAGGGAGATCTAGAATATCAGCTTGATACAAAAAACCTTTACGGAGAGTTAAAGCGCTTCGGGGAGACTATGGGCCGCATCAGAAGCAGTCTTGGAAAGGCTGTGCATGAGCAGATGAAAAATGAGAGGATGAAGACGGAGCTTATCACCAATGTTTCACATGATATCAAGACGCCTTTAACCTCCATCATTAACTACGTTGATCTGTTAAAGAAGGAGGAGCTTAAAAGCGAGACGGCAAGGCAGTATGTGGAGGTGATCGACCGCCAGTCTGCAAAAATGAAAAAGCTGATTGTGGATTTGATCGAGGTCTCAAGGGCAAATACCGGAAATATTGATGTGAATCTGGCGCCTACAAATGTCAACGAGCTCCTTTTGCAGACCACAGCAGAGTATGAAAAAAAGATGCAGGAAAAGAATCTGGAGATGAACCTAAACCTTTTGCCAGAGCCGGGGATGATACTTGCGGATGCAAGGCATATCTGGAGGGTGATGGATAATATCCTAAGCAACGCCTGCAAGTATTCACTGGAAGGGACAAGAATCTACATCGATATTAACCGATATGAGGGGCAAATTAACATATCAATAAAAAATATTTCAAGCAGCAGGTTAAATGTCTCTGCGGATGAGCTGATGGAGCGCTTTGTAAGAGGGGACAGCTCCAGAAATACGGAAGGCTCAGGACTTGGACTTTCAATCGCAAAAAGCCTTACAGAACTACAGGGCGGAAGGTATATGATGGAAATTGACGGAGACCTGTTTAAGACTGTTTTAAGCTTTTCTGAGATTAGGCAATAAAGATTAGGAAAATTACACATTTTTTCAAAAAAACCCTCTTTACGGAATTGAAATTTATTGATATAATCCCCTACATGTGGCAGTCGGAAAGGACTGCAAAAACAATAGGAGGTCATAAAATGGCAAAGAAATGGGTTTATATGTTCAGTGAAGGTGACATGACCATGCGTAACCTTCTTGGAGGTAAGGGTGCAAACCTGGCTGAGATGACCAGCATCGGTCTTCCTGTTCCTCAGGGCTTTACCATTACCACTGAAGCATGTACACAGTATTATGAAGACGGACGTAAGATCAGTGACGAGATCATGGGTCAGGTTATGGAGTTTGTTGCAAAGATGGAGGAGATCAACGGCAAGAAGTTTGGTGATCTTAAAAACCCCCTTCTTGTTTCCGTTCGTTCCGGTGCTCGTGCTTCCATGCCCGGTATGATGGACACCATCTTAAATCTTGGCTTAAATGACGAGGTTGTCGCAGCGATGATCGCAGGCAATCCTGATCCGACTTTTGAGCGTTTTGTATATGACTCTTACAGAAGATTTATCCAGATGTTCTCCGACGTTGTTATGGAGGTGGGCAAGAAGTATTTCGAGCAGCTCATCGACAAGATGAAGGAGGAAAAGGGCGTTACCTTTGACGTAGAGCTGACCGCAGCGGATTTAAAGGAGCTGGCAGCTCAGTTTAAGGCTGAATATAAGAAGCAGCTTGGAAAGGATTTCCCTTCAGATCCGGTAGAGCAGTTAAAGCTGGCTATCGAGGCAGTGTTCCGTTCATGGGACAACCCTCGTGCAAATGTATATCGCCGTGACAACGACATCCCTTATTCTTGGGGTACCGCTGTAAACGTTATGCCCATGGTATTTGGTAACTTAAACGATGAGTCCGGTACCGGTGTTGCATTTACCCGTGACCCCGCTACAGGCGAGAAGAAGCTCATGGGTGAGTTCTTAAAGAACGCACAGGGCGAGGACGTTGTTGCAGGTGTTCGTACTCCCATGCCTATCGCTCAGATGGAGCAGGAGTTCCCCGAGGCATACGCTGAGTTTATAAAGGTTTGCGACCTCCTTGAGAATCACTATCATGATATGCAGGATATGGAGTTTACCGTTGAGAACCAGAAACTCTACATGCTGCAGTGTAGAAACGGTAAGAGAACAGCACAGGCTGCATTAAAGATCGCCTGCGACTTAGTAGACGAGGGACACAAGACTGAGCAGGAAGCTGTTGCGATGATCGATCCTCGTAACCTTGACACACTTCTTCACCCTCAGTTTGACGCTGCTGCTCTAAAGGCTGCTAAGCCCATCGGAAAGGGCCTTGGAGCTTCCCCCGGAGCTGCATGCGGTAGGGTTGTATTTACAGCGGACGATGCTGAGGCATGGAACGCAAGGGGCGAGAAGGTTGTTCTTGTTCGTTTAGAGACATCCCCTGAGGATATCACAGGTATGAAGGCTTCCCAGGGTATCCTTACTGTTCGCGGCGGTATGACAAGCCACGCTGCCGTAGTTGCCCGTGGTATGGGTACATGCTGCGTATCCGGATGCGGCGACATTAATATGGACGAGGAGAACAAGAAGTTCACTCTGGCAGGACAGACCTTTGTAGAGGGAGATTATATCTCCATCGATGGAACAACTGGAAACATCTATGCTGGTCAGATCCCTACAGTTGACGCTACCATCGCAGGTGAGTTTGGCCGTGTAATGGCTTGGGCTGACAAGTACAGGAAGTTAAAGGTTCGTACAAACGCAGATACACCTGAGGATGCTAAGAAGGCTCGTGAGCTTGGCGCTGAGGGTATCGGTCTTTGCCGTACAGAGCATATGTTCTTTGAGGAAGACAGAATCGCAGCTTTCCGTGAGATGATCTGCTCAGATACAGTTGAGGAAAGAGAGGCTGCTCTTGAGAAGATCCTTCCTTATCAGCAGGGAGACTTTGAGAAGCTCTATGAGGCTCTTGAGGGTAACCCGGTTACCATTCGTTTCCTTGATCCGCCTCTTCATGAGTTCGTTCCCACTGAGGAGGATGACATCAAGAAGCTGGCAAATGCTCAAGGCAAGAGTGTTGAGGAGATCAAGGCTATCATTGCAGGCCTTCATGAGTTTAACCCCATGATGGGACACAGAGGATGCCGTCTTGCTGTTACTTATCCTGAGATCGCAAAGATGCAGACAAAGGCTGTTATCCGCGCTGCTATCAATGTAAAGAAGGCACATCCTGACTGGGCAGTTAAGCCTGAGATCATGATCCCTCTTGTATGCGAGGTTGCAGAGCTTAAGTTCGTTAAGAACATCGTGGTAGAGACCGCAGACGCGGAGATCGCTGCTGCAGGCGTAAAGCTTGAGTATGAGGTTGGTACCATGATCGAGATCCCGAGAGCAGCTCTTACAGCTGATCAGATCGCTACAGAGGCAGACTTCTTCTGCTTTGGCACAAACGACCTGACCCAGATGGCATTTGGCTTCTCCCGTGATGACGCTGGTAAGTTCTTAAACGCTTACTATGACACCAAGATCTTTGAGAATGACCCGTTTGCAAAGCTGGATCAGACAGGTGTTGGCAAGCTGATGGAGATGGCAATAAAGCTTGGTAAGCCGGCTAATCCTAAGCTCCACGTTGGTATCTGCGGTGAGCACGGCGGAGATCCTTCCTCCGTTGAGTTCTGCCACAAGATCGGCTTAGACTATGTATCCTGCTCTCCTTTCCGCGTTCCGATCGCAAGACTGGCTGCAGCACAAGCAGCTATCGCTGAGGGAAAGTAAGAAATACAACAGAATAATAAAAACATCAGGGCTTATCCCATTATGGGATGGGCCCTGTTTTTTTAGGGTGAATTCTAAAAAAAATACAGTGCGCTCTTTACATAAATAAAGAATCGAGATATAATGACAATAATCTATAATTACTTAGGTAATCTGCATACACTTAGCGGATGCGTTTTAGAGAAGGAGGATTATGTTAGGGACGGTTTACAGTGGGGTTATATACGGGATAGATGGAGTTGCCGTTAGAGTGGAGGTTGATATCAGTGATGGTCTTCCGCAGTTTGATATGGTGGGGTTTTTAGCGTCCGAGGTAAAGGAGGCCAGGGAGCGGGTGCGAACAGCCATAAAAAATACCGGTTTTATGCTGCAGCCAAGGCGCTATACCATAAATCTGTCTCCTGCGGATCTTAAAAAGGAGGGAAACAGCTTTGATCTTCCCATCGCTGTGGCGGTGCTGGTGGCAACGGGGGTGCTCTCCCAGGAGATGACTAAGGGCTGCATGATGTTTGGCGAGCTGGGTCTTGACGGGACGCTTAGGCCTGTAAACGGTACGCTCTCACTGGTGACAGAGGCAAAGAGAATAGGTCTAAAACGCTGTATTGTGCCTTTTGAAAATGAGCTTGAGGGCTCTGTTGTGGATGGTGTTGAGGTTTATGGGATGAAGAGTCTTAAGATGGTGGTGGATTTTTTGACAAAGCCCAACCTCTTTAGCCCGGGAGTAACACGGGCGGATAAGCTCTTAGAGCGCTCTGAAATTTTTGAGGGGGAGGATTTTTCTGATATAAACGGTCAGGTGGCGGCAAAGCGCGCAACAGAGATTGCGGCGGCAGGCTTTCACAACATCCTATACATCGGGCCTCCGGGCTCTGGAAAGTCAATGCTTGCAAAGCGTCTCCCCTCCATCCTGCCAAGGCTGACCCTGCCTGAGGCGCTTGAGATTACAAAGATTTACAGTATCTGTGGGCTGTTGCCAAGGGATCAACCTCTGGTTTGCAAAAGACCGTTTAGAAATCCCCATCATACCATTTCCATGCAGGCTCTAACTGGCGGCGGGCGAGTGCCAAGACCGGGAGAGATCTCTTTGGCAAACAGAGGTGTCCTGTTTTTGGACGAGCTGCCGGAGTTTAACAAGTCCACACTGGAGGTGATGAGACAGCCCCTAGAGGAAAAGCGGATTATCATATCCCGCGTTAAAGGAACATTTCAGTATCCGGCACACTTCCAGCTGGTTGCGGCGATGAATCCCTGCAGCTGCGGATATTATCCGGACAGAAAGAGGTGCCGCTGCTCTAAGACAGATGTAAGCCGCTACTTAGGACGTATCAGCCAGCCGCTTTTAGACAGGCTTGATATCTGCGTGGAAGTTCCTAGGATAAAGTATACGGATCTGACAGATGCCGGACATAACAATGAGCGCTCAGCGGATATAAGGGTTAGGGTGGAAGAAGCGGTAGCACGTCAGCAGGTGCGCTATAAGGATGAGAAGATACTCTTTAACTCTCAGCTATCTCCCAGGATGATAGAGAGATATTGTGTGCTTGGCGTTAGGGAGCAGGAACTATTACACCAGGCGTTTAAGAATTTAAATTTAAGTGCCAGAGCCTATCACAGGATTATCAAGGTGGCAAGGACTATCGCGGATTTAGAGGGGAGTGAAAATATCAGGGAAGCTCATATATGCGAGGCGATAGGATACAGAAGCTTTGATAAGGAGGTGTGGGGGTGATGTATGATCGAGAATGGCTCTGGTATCAGATGACGGCGGTCTGCGGCATCGGAGCGCGCACCATTAGAAAAATTATTGAGTACGCGGGAAGTCTTGAGGAGGCAGTGGGGCTTTCTACTAAGCAGTTAGAAGCCTCGCACATCTGCAGCGTAAAGATGTTAGAAGGCTGGGAAAAAGCAAGATTAAATAAACAGGAGCTTTACGAAGAGTTTGTCGGGCTTAGAGAGAGGGGGATTATCTATATATCTATTGAGCATGAGCTCTACCCATCACCTTTAAAAAACTTGCAGGATGCTCCGCTGGGGCTTTGGGTTAAGGGAGACTTACCAAAGCCACAAACTCCATCCGCCGCCATAATCGGCTCAAGGGGATGTACCCCGTATGGAAAAGAGATCGCAGCTGAGCTTGGAAAAAAGCTAAGTAGTATTGGAGTAAACGTGATAAGCGGTATGGCTGTGGGGATAGATTCTTCCGCACAGTGGGGAGCCGTAAATGCGGGCGGATATTCTCTTGGAATTTTAGGCGGAGGAGTGGATGTGTGCTATCCCAGGGAGAATATTGAGCTTTACGAGAGACTTTTAGCACAGGGGGGTATTATGTCGGAGAGCCCGCCAAAAAATCCCCCGTTAGCACCGCTTTTTCGCCTTAGAAACCGACTTATAAGCGGAATGGCGGACTGCGTGATCGTGGTGGAGGCAAGGGAGAGGAGCGGCACGCAGATCACCGTAAACTGCGCTCTAGATCAGGGAAGAGAGATTTTTGCACTTCCCGGTCGTATAACGGATCCGCTTAGCCGTGGCTGTAACGTGATGATAAGTCAGGGGGCAAGGATTTTGTGGGATTTTTCAGAGCTGGCGGGTTTTTTTCACGCGGATACAGAAGAGTTAAAGCTTGAAAAAAAGTCGCTTAGTCTTACCGGTTTAGAGCTAAGCGTGTATAATTCCTTAGGAGATGAGCCAAAGCATTTTGAAGAAATTTTACATGAAACGGGGATTACTGTAGCGGAGCTTATGGAGACGCTTTTGCATTTGGAGATAAAGGGGGCGGTGCATCAGCAAATCAAGAATTACTATCGGAGAAGTCTGTGAATAGAATTTAATTCATTTTTTGTCTTGCAAAATGAGAAAAATTATTGTATAGTTTCCACCATGCTGCAAAAAAATGACCGGATACTGTTAAAAACGGCCTTGGGAGGAACTGTATGGGTAAATATCTCATTATCGTAGAGTCTCCATCAAAGATTAATACGATCAAAAAATTCTTAGGAAAACAGTATACAGTGTTAGCATCAAATGGTCATGTTAGAGACCTGCCAAAGAGCCAGTTAGGTATTGATGTAGAGAATGATTATGAGCCTAAATATATCACAATCCGCGGCAAGGGGGATGTGCTGGCTGCTCTTCGAAAAGAGGTAAAAAAAGCAGATAAGATTTACCTTGCAACGGACCCGGATCGTGAGGGAGAGGCGATATCCTGGCATTTGGCTGCGGCGCTAAAGTTAGATGAAAAGGATATTCATCGCATAAGCTTTAATGAAATAACAAAAAACGCTGTTAAGAACGCGCTTTCAAGTCCAAGAAAGATAAATATGAACCTTGTAAACTCCCAGCAGAGCAGGCGTATGCTTGACAGGATGGTGGGATACATGATAAGCCCACTTCTCTGGGCTAAGGTAAAGAGGGGTCTTAGCGCCGGTCGAGTGCAGTCCGCGGTTCTGCGTATGATCTGTGACCGCGAGGAGGAGATCGCGGCTTTTGAGCCGAGTGAATACTGGACGCTTGATGCAGAGCTTTTATGTGAGGGTGAAAAGAAGTCCTTTGAGGCAAAGCTTTACGGTATGGGAGAGGAAAAACTTAATATCAGCACTAAGGAGCAGATGGATAAAATCCTCTCTGACCTTGAGGGCAGTGTTTTTTATGTGGAGGATACACGCATAACCCATAAGACAAAAAAATCCCCGCTTCCATTTACCACAAGCACGATGCAGCAGGAGGCTACAAGACAGCTTAATTTTACCACATCTAAGACCATGCGCATTGCTCAGCAGCTCTATGAGGGAATTGATATAAAGGGGCGGGGCGCTACAGGTATGATCTCATATCTAAGAACAGACTCAACCCGTATATCGGATGAGGCAGCCACTGCCGCAAAGGAGTATATACAGGAAAACTACGGCGCAGAGTATATCAGGGAGCAGGCGCGAACTGATGTCAAGAGTAAGACAAATGTGCAGGATGCACATGAGGCTATTCGTCCAACGGACATCACACTTCATCCTGCGCTTGTAAAGGATTCTATGACAAGGGATCAGTTCAGGCTTTACCAGCTGATCTGGAAACGCTTTGTCGCAAGCCAGATGGCGGATGCCAAGACCGCGTGTTATCAGGTAAAGCTTGCTGCAGGAAAATACCGCTTTGATGCGACATCCTCAAGCGTTACATTTTTGGGATTTATGAGCGTTTACGGTGCGGATAAGGATGAAAGGTCAGATAATAAAACTGTGGGTAAGCTAACAAGGGAGAGCCGCTTAAAGCTAAAAGAGCTGCAGCCAAAACAGCATTTTACACAGCCTTCACCGCATTTTAATGAGGCTTCACTTGTAAAGGCTATGGAGGAGCTTGGTATAGGAAGGCCTTCCACCTACGCGCCCACTATCTCTACACTTTTAAACAGGAGATACATAATTAAGGAAGAAAAAAATCTCTATGTGACAGAGCTTGGAGAGGTGGTAAACCAGATCATGAAACAGTCCTTTCCAAGTATTGTTGAGGTGACCTTTACCGCAAATTTAGAGACGCTCCTTGACGCAGTGGAAGAGGGAGAGTGTGAGTGGAAGGAGGTCCTTAGAAATTTCTATCCGGACTTGAATGCGGCGGTGGTGGTTGCACAGGAGGAGCTTGAAAAGGTAGAGTTAAAGGATGAGGTTACGGATGTAATCTGCGAAAACTGCGGAAAAAATATGGTAATCAAGTATGGCCCGCACGGAAAGTTTTTGGCGTGTCCGGGATTCCCAGATTGCAAGAATACTAAGCAGTACCTTGAAAAAATTGGGGTATCATGCCCTATGTGCGGCAAGGACATCGTTATAAGAAAGACCAAGAAGGGCAGGAGATATTACGGCTGTATAGATAATCCTGAGTGTAGCTTTATGTCATGGCAAAAGCCAAAGAAAGATGAGGAAACTAAAAAATCCTGACAGATAAATGCGACTTATGTACACGACAAAAGCAAAAAAAGGTTGTCAGTATAGAAATGTCGGATAAATTTGCTGAATATTTTGAAAAATACTTGAAATGTCTCCTGCAATGTGCTACGATTGCAGATAATGATGAGGATGCGTCGTTTCTAGAGGAAGGATTCAGGTATGAGTGTTCAGTTGTTAGATAAAACGCGAAAAATCAATAAGCTGCTTCACAACAACAGCTCCAGCAAGGTTGTGTTCAATGATATATGTGATGTGCTCTGTGATATCTTAGAGTCAAACATATTGGTGATCAGCAAGAAGGGAAAAGTGCTTGGAGTGGGCACCAGACCTGACATAGATGAGATAGATGAGCTGATTGTTGACAAGGTGGGCGGATTTGTGGATCAGATGTTAAATGAGAGAATCTTAAGCGTCCTTTCCACAAAAGAGAATGTAAACCTTGCTACATTGGGCTTTACAGAGGACTATGTAAAAAGATATCAGGCCATAATTACCCCCATTGACATAGCGGGAGAAAGGCTTGGAACCTTGTTTATCTATAAGTCCGGCGAGCAGTACGATATTGACGATATCATCCTAAGTGAATATGGCACCACGGTGGTTGGTCTTGAGATGATGCGCTCTGTGAACGAGGAGAGCGCTGAGGAGAGCAGAAAGATCGCCATTGTAAAATCTGCCATCAGCACGCTTAGCTACTCAGAGCTTGAGGCTATCATCCATATCTTTGATGAGCTTGACGGCACAGAAGGGATATTGGTTGCAAGCAAGATAGCGGACAGAGTGGGAATAACAAGATCAGTGATCGTAAATGCTCTAAGAAAGTTTGAGAGCGCCGGCGTTATAGAGTCCCGTTCCTCCGGGATGAAGGGCACATATATCAAGGTGATTAACGATGTGGTCTTTGATGAATTAAAAAGAGCCGCTCAGAAGATGAATGAGTAAAGTATTAAATAAAAAAGAACCGGGTCAGTGAAAAAACACAAACCCGGTTTTTTGATGTCAGAAAGAGCGGTCATAGCCATCCTATATGACTTTGGAGATTATCTTTATTTTGTCTGCTGTACAATTGATATTTCCGCATAGTCGCCGAACATATGGGGAACCGGAATGATCACCGCCACATTTCCAAGGTAATTGTAGCTAAAGCCCTCAGGCGTATCTGTGCCGCCAAAGTCAGCGGATGAAATCAAAGCCTCATAAAAATCATCGGACAAGGTTGATAGGTATTCCCGTAGCGTCTCCTCATCAAAATTTGTGGAGAGAACGGTGTAATCGCCAGACTCTATGCAGGAGATAAGCTTGGAGGAGGACAGCCTGTCAGATAAGCGTACATGTTCCATCTGTGACAGGTCCAGATCGTCTGAGATGCGGATGTTTATGGTACTTGACCCCTGCACTAATGTGCCGCTGTAGACTAAGCTGAATTCACTTCTGTAGATCAAGGAAACCTCATAGTCCACAGTTAATGTGTCCGCTTCCACATCCACGTCATAGAGGTCTATAATGGACATGGCGTCCTCATAGAGCTGTTCGTTTGCCCACTCCTGTGCCTCTGTATCGCTCATGCCGATGAGCACGGGGTAGTTGATAGTGATATTGTTTATGGTATAGGTATTAGTGGTTTCTTCCATTCTAGAAGAGGTAGAGCTGGTATCATCGGAAGTCTCATCTGCTTCATCGTCCGTATCAGAGGTTTCATCCTGCGTGGTCTCCGCATCTGTGGCATCAGAAACTTCTGTATCTTCTGTTTTTGTCTCGGAGATAATAACCTGTGCTTCTTCCTCCGTGGTAGAATCCTCATCAGATGTTGTTTTAGTACAGCCGCAAAAGAAGAGAGCGGCGGATATGCCAAAAATAAAGAATATGTTTCTTCTCATAATTTTCCTTTCTGCCTGTAAAACAGACTAAGTGAACACTTTTCTTATCATAACACAGTTTACCCCCTTTGCACATAACAAGTTCTTTAAAAATGTTTACAAATTTTTTTGCAAAATTCCCCTTGTCAATTTTCTGACATTATGCTACAATCCGTACTCAGGTGCGTAATTAAACGCTGCGCACAAAATTCACGCGCTCTTTATGTGTCAGGTCGGTGCCGAAAGGTCCCTGATATGTGGGCGTGGAAGAAAATAACCAAATAAAGGAGAAAAGACATGAGCGTTATTTCAATGAAGCAGCTGCTTGAAGCAGGTGTTCACTTTGGACACCAGACCAGAAGATGGAACCCTAAGATGGCTCCATACATTTACACAGAGAGAAACGGAATCTACATCATCGACCTGCAGAAGTCTGTGGGAAAGGTGGATGAGGCTTACAATGCCGTAGTAGAGACCGTTAAGGATGGCGGCATCGTTCTATTTGTTGGTACAAAGAAGCAGGCACAGGACGCAATCCAGTCCGAGGCTGAAAGATGCGGTATGTACTACATAAACCAGAGATGGCTTGGCGGTATGCTGACAAACTTCAAGACCATAAGGGGACGTATCGAGCGCCTTAAGAAGATCGAGCAGATGAGCGAGGACGGCACATTTGACGTTCTTCCAAAGAAGGAAGTTATCGAGATCAGGAAGGAATGGGATAAGCTGGAGAAGAACCTTGGCGGTATCAAGGATATGCCAAGGATTCCGGATGTAATCTTTGTAGTAGATCCCAAGAAGGAGCATATCTGCGTACAGGAGGCACATGCCCTTGGTATTCCGCTTATCGGAATTGCTGACACTAACTGCGACCCGGAGGAGCTTGACTATGTTATCCCCGGAAATGACGACGCGATCCGCGCTGTTAAGCTGATAGTTTCTAAGATGGCGGACGCTGTTATCGAGGCAAAGCAGGGCGAGGTTTACAGTGATGTTGAGGAGGCTATGGCAGAGGGTGAGGAGATCACCGATGTTGAGCAGATAGCGGCAGATTCTGAGAACTAATTGATAGAGCTTAAGATGTACTCCCGGGGGTTTTAAAGGCCCCTGGGGATACTTGTGTTTGGAATTATAAACAGGGAGGTAATGACATGGCAGCTATTTCGGCAGCAATGGTAAAGGAGCTAAGAGAGATGACCGGCGCAGGCATGATGGATTGCAAGAAGGCGCTGGCTGAAACTGATGGAGATATGGATAAGGCAGTGGAGTTTCTCAGAGAGAAGGGACTTGCTGCAGCAGGAAAGAAGGCTGGACGTATTGCGGCAGAGGGTATTATATCCATGCTGGTTCAGGATGATAAGAAGGCGGTAATCGTTGAGGTGAATTCCGAGACTGACTTTGTTGCAAAGAACGCTCTCTTCCAGGAGTATGTAGGACAGGTGGCAGCTCAGGCAATTAAGTCTGCTAACCAGGCTAATATTGATGCATTTTTGGAGGAGACCTGGGAGTTAGAGCCTGAGTTTACTGTGGCACAGGCACTGTCCCAGAAGATCGCTGTTATCGGCGAGAACTTAAAGATCAGGCGTTTTTCTGTTGTAGAAGCACCCGAGGGATGCGTTGTATCCTACAGCCATGGCGGCGGACGTATCGGCGTTTTGGTGGCTGCATCAGCTGCAGTTGTAAACGATGAGGTAAAGGATGCCTTAAAGAACGTTGCTATGCAGGTTGCTGCGCTTTCACCTAAGTATGTTTCCAGGGATGAAATCGATGCGGACTACATCGCCCATGAGAAGGAAATCCTGATGGCTCAGATCAAGAATGATCCCAAGGAGGCTGCAAAGCCTGAGAAGGTTATCGAGGGCATGATAAATGGCCGTCTGAATAAGCAGATGAAGGAGATCTGTTTAGTAGACCAGGTGTATGTAAAGGCTGAGGATGGAAAGCAGACCGTTGGACAGTATTTAAAGGAAGTTTCAAAGGCTGTTGGAACAGAGGTCAGCGTAAAGAGCTTTGTTCGCTATGAGACCGGAGAGGGCCTTGAGAAGAAGAATGAGGATTTCGCAGCTGAGGTTGCGGCACAGATGGGAAAGTAAACCCATCGTTAGATGAAATGTAATAAACTTGACCGCTGGGAATGAAAGTTTCCGGCGGTTTTGTGATATTTAATAGGGGCACTTTATTTGGAGATTTATATGAATAACAGCGATATACTGCGGATTGCCATGGCTCAGTCCGCCATAGATTTAAATTGTAATCCTAAGGATTTTCTTTCGGATAAAAATGTAATTGTAAAATCAAATATAGGAGCAAATGCGCGCGTCTATTATCAGGAACCGATCCCCTGTAATCTTGTCTCCTATGGAAGCAATATAGTGGCCTCTGTGCAGGATGAGTACAGAGAGATTGTTAAAGAATACATTAACAGATTTAAATTTCATCATTGCTTTGAGACGCCAAATATGCAGTGGCTAAATGACAGGCTGATCCCATTAGGACATAGGGTGTGCTTTATGGCAGAATATTTCCTGCCGGATCTTGACATACTAAAGCCACTTCCATGTGAGTATGAGATGCGGATTTTAGAGCAGCCAGATTTTGCGGATCTTTATACGCCAGAGTGGAGTAATAGCCTATGTAAAGACAGAAAGCACTTAGACGTCCTAGGGGTAGGAGCATATCTAAACGGAAAGCTTATAGGGCTTTCGGCATGCTCTGCGGACTGTGAGGCTATGTGGCAGATAGGCGTGGATGTGCTGCCAGAGTATCGCCGTAAGGGGATTGCCACAGCTCTTACAAGCCGCCTGGCCACGGAGATTTTAAAAAGAGATAAGGTTCCCTTTTACTGCAGCGCATGGTCAAATATCCGCTCAGTAAGAAATGCGATTAAAAGCGGCTTTAGGCCTGCCTGGGTGGAGATGACGGCAAAGCCTGTGGAGATGGTTGAGAAGCTTAATAATACGTAAAAGAATCAATAAAAGGTCATAACTTCCATGTATACACGAAAGTTATGACCTTTTAAGGTGGTTAGCATCTTAATATTACTTGCCGGACAATTCTTTCTCACTCATCTTAAGGGCTGCTGCAATTACCTGGTCCATATCATAGTATTTATATTCACCAAGGCGACCGCCAAAGATCACATTCTTCTCATTATCGGCAAGCTTTTTGTATTCCTGATAGAGAAGGCTGTTTTTTGCGTCATTTACGGGGTAGTAGGGCTCATCGCCCGGCTTCCACTCCGAGCTGTACTCGCGGCTGATAACCGTTTTAGGAAGGTCATTGCCATCAGAATCTTTTCCAAACTCAAACCACTTATGCTCAATGATCCTTGTCCACGGTGTCTCTTTATCCGTATAGTTTACAGCAGCATTTCCCTGGAAGTTTGGAATGTCAAGAAGCTCTGTCTCAAAGCGCACTGAGCGATATTCCAAAGGCCCAAGCTTGTAGCCGAAATATGCGTCTATCGGCCCGGTGTAGATCACCTTGCCCGCAAGCGCGTCAAGTTCTTCCTTATTAGTAAGGTAGTCCGTGTTTAGGCGCACGGGGATGCCAGCTAGCAGGTTTTCTACCATCTTTGTATAGCCGCCCATGGGAATGCCCTGGTATAGGGCGTTAAAGTAGTTGTTATCAAAGGTAAGGCGCACCGGCAGGCGTTTTATGATAAAGGCGGGAAGATCCTTACAGTCCCGTCCCCACTGCTTTTCTGTATAGCCCTTTACCAGTCGCTCATAGACGTCTCGGCCCACAAGTGAGATTGCCTGCTCCTCAAGATTTTTTGGCTCTGTGGTAATCTCAGCCCTTTGCGCATCAATTTTGGCCTTTGCCTCCTGAGGAGTTATAACGCCCCACATCTTGTTAAAGGTATACATATTAAAGGGCATGGAGTAAAGTTCGCCCTTAAAATTTGCAACGGGGGAGTTTGTAAAGCGATTAAACTCTGCAAAATGCGTGATGTAATTCCAGACCTTCTTGTCATTTGTGTGGAAGATATGCGCTCCATATACATGGACGTTAATTCCTTCTGTATTCTTTGTGTAAACATTTCCGGCGATATGGTCTCGCCTGTCTATCACAAGCACTGATTTTCCATAGGCTTTTGCCTCACGTGCAAAGACCGCCCCGTATAATCCTGAGCCGACTACCAGATAATCATATTTCATTTAAATCTCCTCCGTATATTAACAGATATAAAATGGGTTTAAAATACTCCTGATTTTCATCAATAGCAGAGTCATTATAATGGATTTTAGTGATATGGGCAATAGGAAAATTTGGGTTGACAACCTCTGGGATTACATGGTACAATGCGTAAGCTTGTAGAAAAACCACGGCTTTGGCTTAATATTAAGCGGACGGCCACACAAACTTAAAACGGGATAAAAATGAACAGAAAGAGAACTATTTATTACACAGATATTCATTCTCATATTATGCCGGGTGTGGATGACGGTGCTAAAAGCATGGAGCAGTCTATCAAAATGCTGCAGGTGGCTGAAAAAAACAACATTGGAAAAATCATCCTGACGCCCCATAATACGCCTCGCTCAAAAAACCCTTCCCCAGAGCTGCTTAAGGAAAGGCTGGAGCAGCTGCGCGAAAAAGCGAAGGAAAATGCGCTTGACATAGAGCTTTTCTTAGGGACGGAGATCCGCTACCATGATGGCGTGCCGGACATGTTGGATGAGGGAAAAATCTGCACTATGGCGGATACAGATTACGTCTTGGTGGAGTTTTCTCCCACGGACGGATATGACTATATCTACAGGGGATTATCAAGGATTCATGATCACGGCTACACTCCTATTTTGGCACATGTGGAGCGTTACGAATCCATAGTGAAAAAAAATACCGTGCGCGCTGAGGAGCTAAGCCGCCGGGGGATACTTCTTCAGCTTAATTCAGACAGCATTATGGGAGAGCACGGCAGAGGTCCGCAAAAATTCTGTAAACAGCTACTAAAAAACCATTTGGCGGATTTTGTGGCTACGGACGCCCATCGTGAGGTGGGACGTGCGCCGTATATGTCAGAATGTGCGCAGTATCTGTACAGAAAGTACGATAGGTCTTATGCGGATGCAATATTATTTGGAAACGCTGAGAAACTGATATTTGGAAACGAGGAATGAGAAAATGGGAACGGACAATAACAATTTTGAAGCGAATGACGAGATACAGATTGACCTAGTCGAAGTGTTCTTCTATGTCTGGGAGCATATTTGGGTGGTTATTCTGTGCACACTGATATGTGGCATCTCGGCTTATGTGGTGAGCGCTTATTTTATGACAGAAAAGTATGAGTCCACCACGACCGTGTGGGTAATGAGTGAGAGCAGTTCGACAACAACTGTCACCTACAGTGATCTTCAGGCAAGCTCGCAGCTGGCAAACGACTATATAGAGATCTTAACCAGCCGGTATGTTTTAGAGACAGTTATAGAAAATCTGGATCTGACAGATGAAACCGCTACCAGCTTAGAGGAGCGTATCACCACCGCGCTAGTGGATGATACCCGTATGATCACCATCACAGTGACTGATAAGGATCCGGAGCTTGCAGCGACGATCGCAAATGAGATTGTTGAAGTTACCGCTGAGAGAATAGAGGACGTTATAAAGCTTGATCAGCTGGAGGTTACTCTAGTGGATGAGGCGGTTGCGGCAACTGAGCCGTCCTCACCGGATGTTCCAAAGTATACCCTTCTTGGATTCTTTGGCGGAATTTTTATCAGCGTTGCAGTTATCGTCATTAAATTCCTGTTGGATGATACCATAAAGTCGGATGATGATATGGAGAGATATCTTGGAGTTACTCCTCTAGCCTCCATTCCTCAGATAGAGGAGCCTGGGAAGAAGAAAAAGATGATCAAGATACCGGATAAGGTTAAGCTCCCGCGGGCGGTAAGCAAGAAAGCAGGTGACTGAAGATGCAGGAATTGATTTTAAGGAAAGAAAATCAGGACTTTAGGATAACAGAAGCATTTAAGATGCTTAGAACCAATATTGAATTTTCAGGAGAGGATGTGAAGGTTATCGCCTTTACATCTACAACCCCAAACGAAGGTAAGTCCACAGTGACATATAACCTTGCGCAGACCTTTGCCGAGGCAGGAAAAAAAGTTCTCCTGATAGATGCGGATTTGAGAAAATCTGTGATGAAGCAGAGAGTAAAAAAGGGAAAGACCCGTTACGGCTTAACGCATTATCTTACCGGCATGAAGACGCTCGATGAGGTTTTGTGTAAGACCGATGTGGGTAATTTGTATCTGTGTATGTCAGGGCCTGTGCCGCCAAACCCCAGTGAGCTTCTTTCTGGAAAGCGCTTTGCCTCTATGATTGAAGCGGCAAGAAAGGTGTTTGATTTTATTATCGTTGATACGCCCCCTATTGGCTCAGTAATTGATGCGTCCATCGCCGCACAGCCGTGTGATGGAGTGGTAATGGTAGTAAGGAGTGGAATGACAAGCTACCGCTTTGTCAGAAAGGCGCGCGCTAGTCTGGAGATGGCACATTGCAAGATCTTAGGCTATGTGCTAAATGGAATCGATATCAGCAAAAAGAGCTCCTATCACGGCAAGTACTACGGTCATTATTATGGTGATGAGAATGCCGAGAAGCTTGAAACCACAAAAGAGGGCAAAAGTAGCAGTAAGGAGTCAGCTTCTTAATAAAGCCGCATTAATATGAGAAAAGTAAAAAGCTGTCGCATTTATAATTTAGTGCGACAGCTTTTTTGATGGGTGGATTTACTTACTTTTCTGTGGTATCAGGGCGAACCTGAACGGTGATCTCGTGAGCCATCAGATCATCCGCCTTTGTGACGGTAATGGTGAGGTTTGCATAATCAAAGGTGTATCCCTCCTCGGGGATCCGCTCGGTAATCTCTGTCAGCCAGCCGTTTACGGTGCTTGCGTCTGTCTCCGCCTCGGGCTCTATGGAGAAGAATTCAAAGAAATCCTCTATAAAGGTTGAACAGAGCACTCTGTAGATGTTTTCACCAAGCTTTACAAAATCTTCCACGGGTTCATCGCCCTCATCCCAGATTTCACCCACAATTTCCTCGAGGATGTCCTCCATGGTGACGATACCGGCGGTTTCGCCGTACTCATTGATAACCACCACTATGTGGCTGTGCTCCTTTTGCATGTCCTTAAAGAGCGCGTCAAGATGAGCGGTTTCAGGCACATATGTGGGAAGAAACATTGCATCCTCAAGCTTAAAGCCGGGGCGGTTGTGTTTTAAAAGATAATCCCTGGTGTGAAGGATGCCTATAATGTTATCCGTTCTGTCGGCATACACCGGAATACGGGAATACCCTTCCTCCTCTATAAGCTCTAAGATTTCCTCTTTGGTAGCGTCAGAGGAGATCATCGCAAGCGCCCTTCTTGGCGTCATCACATCCTCTGCGCTCATGCCGTCTAACTTAAAGACGTTCTTTATATATTCTATATCATTCTGATTTAATGTTCCCTCATCAGCGCCGGCATCAAGCATTAACACGATATCTTCCTCAGAGACGGGCTCATCCTTCTCGTTAGGGTCGATGCCAAACAGCCTAAGCATTCCGTTTGTGGAGATGGTCAAAAACCAGATGACCGGTCTTAGCACCACAGCCAGAGCGGATATAAAGCCGCACACAGCCTCCGCAAGCTTTTCCTTGTGTTTCATGGCGATGCGCTTTGGAACAAGCTCGCCAAGAACCAGCGTAAAGTAGGAAAGGATTAGGGTGATTACAACTACGGATGCCGTGTTGATGACCTGCGTGTAGGCCGCGGAGATATTAAATGTGTTTACAATATAGCCCGCAAGATCTTCCGCAAAGTTGTTTGCCGCAAAAGCGGAGCCTAAAAAGCCTGCAAGGGTAATGCCGATCTGTATGGTGGAGAGAAAACCGGTTGGCTCCTGCACCATTTTTAGCATCTTGACAGCCTTCTTGTCACCGTCCTCAGCGCGTGCCTTCACTTTTTTTTCATTGAGGGAAATGACCGCTATCTCTGTAGCGGCAAAGAAAGCGTTAAACAGAATCAGAATTAGCTGCAACAGCAGCTGTCCTATAATATCAGACATAAAAATTTGCCTCCATAATCAATGTGTTCTAAATGTCAATACAAACGTCAAAAGACCATGCTGGTTGTACTTACATAAACAAGCATGACTCTTTAGCACTAAGAACACATCTGATCATTTTTAGAGGCATCCTGGTAGCATTATTCTTACTACTTCGGGGGAGCGAGTCCACAATACCATCTCCTTTCGTTGTATAGATTGGTTCTTATTCCACTTATGAGAAAACTCATGTGGGCGACCTTGGTACCACATTATACGCTATAGCAAGCTAACCGGCAAGTATTTTATAAAAAATTTAATCTTAAGGGCATTCTTTTAATGTGACAAAGAATAAAGCCAGTAAGGAGAGTCTTAATAGGTAATAGAAATTTTATATAAATCCCCCTTTTCAAATATGGGCTCCTATGATATATTTGTGGATGTGGTAATTAAAACTACATAAAATAGTAGTTAATATTTAGCTGATATCGGTTTTTAGGAGGTGGCAAGATGGCCATAAAGTACAAGATTATTGGAGATAGCTGCTGTGATCTGCCGGAGGAGATAAAAAATGACCCTCATTTCCAGTTTATTCCGCTGACGCTGCAGGTGGATGATCATATTGTTGTGGATGATGAGACATTTGATCAAAAGGAATTCTTAAGACTGGTCGATGAGAGCCCTAACTGTCCAAAATCATCATGCCCCTCACCGGAGGCTTTTAAGGAAGCATATAAATGCGCTGACGCACAGATGATATTTGTAGTCACCATCTCAAAGGAGCTAAGCGGCACATATAATTCCGCAAGGCTCGCAAAGGAGCTCTACGAGGAGGAGTGCGGCGATGACAAGAAGATATGTGTGCTAAATTCCAAATCTGCTTCATGCGGAGAAGGACTTATCGCCATGAAGCTTAAAGAGCTGTGCGAAGCAGGCAAAAAGTACGAGGAGATTCTTGAGACCGTCACCTCCTATATAGATCATATGAAAACCTGGTTTGTCTTAGAGACCTTAGATACACTTAAGAAGAACGGACGTCTTACAGGTATCAAATCCATTCTTGCAACTGCCTTAAATATTAAGCCCGTTATGGGAGCGAATGAGGGAGTTATCGTACAGCTTGATCAGGCAAGGGGGATCCAGAAGGCCCTTCAGAAAATGGTCGCTCATATGAAAAAGTACTATCAGCATCCGGAAAAGCTTGCGATCAGCATTGCCCATTGCAACAATCTACAGCGTGCGCAGATGGTAAAGGAAGAGATTTTAAAATATATGCGTTTTAAGGACATCCATATCGTAAACACCGCAGGCGTGGCAACCATGTACGCGAATGACGGAGGAATTATTGTCGCGGCAGCTCTGAAGAATAAAAACTTTTCGCAAAAAAAAGATCAGAAAATCTTTGCT
>CAZYLH010000023.1:0-19693 GCA_964648695.1 uncultured Lachnospiraceae bacterium
AAAATTGTTCTAATTGTGCAAACATTTAAAACAATTCGTCCCTCGCGGAACGTTCCAACTTTAGCACACCCCATAAAGCATTGTCAACCACTTTTTTCAATTTTCAAAAATTTTTCTCATCACTCCGGCATCTCAAACCAGAACATAACACCGTCCTGTCTATTCTCCACTCCGCAGCTTCCACCATGCGCATCCATAACCGCCTTCACTATTGAAAGTCCAATTCCATTTCCGCCGTATTCCCTTGTATGGGCCTTGTCAACCTTATAGAACTTCTCCCAAATCTTTGACAAATCCTCCCCCGGTATCTGATTTCCTGTGTTAAACACCTCAACCCTACAGCCCTTTTCAAGCTGGATAATATCTATCTCGATAACACGTTTTCCATCCACATGGTTGATAGCATTGCTTATATAGTTGGTTACCACCTCTTCTATTCTGTACTCGTCCCCCCAAACATACACAGGGTTTCTTCTGGTAAATATAATGGTGGCATCCTTTTGCTGAGCTAAAAGCTTAGCGGCGCCCACAACTCCCTCTATCACCGATGTCATGTCAAAGCGCTCTAACTCCAGCTGCTCTTTGCCAAACTCCAGCTGGTTTAAACTCAGCAGCCTCTTTACCATTCTGTTCATCTTTTTAGCCTCGTCTATGATCACCTCACAGTAAAACTGAGTGCTCTCCGGATCATCAACGATGCCGTCCTGCAACCCTTCAGCATAGCCCTGGATCAGAGCAAGGGGAGTCTTAAGCTCATGGGAGACGTTTCCCAAAAACTCTGTCCGCATTTTTTCAATCTCGTTTTTCTTATCTATATCCTTCTTAAGCTCTAAGTTTGCGGATTTTAGCTGGGCGATGGTATTTTCCAGTCTCATGCTCATCTCATTCATGTGCATTCCAAGCTCACCGATCTCATCCTCAATCTCGCCATCATATTTGACATCAAAATCAAGATGGCTCATCTTCTTGGAAAGATGCGTCAGGCGGATGATTGGCTTTGTGACATAGCCCATGACAAAATACATAAGGAGCGTTCCCATAGCCACAACGCCAAGCCCCACATATATATAGAAGCGATTGGAAATTGCAACACTCTCCTGGATGCTGGCAAGGGGCGTGCGCATCAAAAACATGCTGCCCTCATTAAGCTGCCCCCATCCTTCCAGATAATAGGTGCTGGTGCTGCTGTCATAGGTTTTCATTATCGTGTAATTGTCGGTGCTTGCTATCAGCTGCTCTCTTCGCTGCTCCTCTCCGTCTATCACTTCTCCCGACTGTCTCTCGTTTAAGATGTGACTGATCCAGCTCACATCGACTCCCTCCGCCGTTACAGCCCCGGAATCGCGGATGAGGATCGTGCTGATCGCAGATTCCTCCTGAATGCGGTTTAACAGCTCTGTAAGCTCATTTCCTATGGTTTCATCGCCAGATTGACTAGTGATTCCAATATCCACCTCGGGAACTGGATAAATCGCACTTGTCTCATCATCCACCGCTTCATCATCCACATTTGCAATCATGCGCTCAAGCTCGTTGTAGGCATCAAGCATGACCTGGATTTTACTTCTTATATAATATCGCTCCAAGAAGAAGCTGTTTAAAAGCACAGATAGCGTAATCGCCGCACTCAACACTAGGGTGAATACGGCGGTAAACTTTAATCTTATTGATATCTTTTTCATGTCAACTCCGGTTATGATACTTCAAATTTGTAGCCCATGCCCCAGATTGTCTTGATATACTCTCCTTTTTGTCCAAGTTTGCTGCGAAGCTTTTTTACATGTGTATCGATGGTGCGGGCATCTCCAAAATAATCATAATTCCACACGTTATTTAAAATTTTCTCTCTGGAAAGCGCGATCCCCTGATTTTCGATAAAGTATGTCAAAAGTTCAAACTCCTTAAAGCTTAACTCCACCGGATCATTATCAATCGTCACCACATGTGCCGCCTTATCTAGGACAATGCCTCCGATTTCCTCCACCTTTTCCTTTATCATATTGGATCTTCGCAAAATCACGTCCACCCTCGCCACTAAAATCTTAGGGCTGAAGGGCTTTGATATATACTCGTCCACTCCCATCTCAAAGCCCTTAAGCTCATCGCTCTCATCGCTCTTGGCTGTGAGCATGATGATCGGAACCTTTGAGTACTGGCGGATAATCTTTGCCACCTGCCAGCCGTCCATCTTAGGCATCATGATATCTAAAATAACCAGATCTATATCCTTGTCGTTAAAGAAAATGTCAACGGCTCTCTCTCCATCCTCCGCTTCTACAACACGGAAATCCTTTCTCACAAGGAAATCCCTCACAAGCTTGCGGATTCTAGTCTCATCGTCCACTACCAATACCGTTAGCTGCCCCATACACACCTCTTTCTATGTCACATGTTGCACTCTTTTTTCAGAGTATAATTTCTAAATTTGTTTGCTTTGTGAAAAAACGCCCTGTATTTTACAAATCCGTCCCTTGTCAGATATTTTCTATCTGCCAGTCAATAGCCTCCACACCGTTTTGTTTTAAAAACTCATTTGCCTTGCTAAAATGCCCACAGCCAAAGAAGCCCCTGTAGGCGGAGAGCGGACTTGGATGGGGTGCGGTAAGCACCAGATGCTTAGGGTTATTTAACATGGAGCGTTTAGTCTGTGCAGGCCGCCCCCAGAGCATGTAGACGATTGGCCTGTCCTGGTCGTTTACCGCCCGGATGATGGCGTCCGTAAATTCCTCCCAGCCCTTATTCTGATGGGAGTTTGCCTGATGCGCCCTTACCGTTAACACGGTGTTTAAAAGCAGCACACCCTGCTCTGCCCACTTTACCAGATATCCGTTGTTTGGCACGTAGCAGCCAAGATCACTCTCTAACTCCTTATATATATTCACTAAAGACGGGGGTATTTCCTGATCCGGAAGCACGGAAAAGCTCAGTCCGTGTGCCTGATGTGCGTTGTGATAGGGGTCCTGCCCCAAAATCAAAACCTTTACGTCTGCCAGAGGGGTTAAATGCATGGCGTTAAAAATATCCTGCGCCGGCGGATAAATCACACTTTTCTGATACTCCTCTTTTACAAAGCTGTACAGCTTACGGTAGTATGGCTTTGAAAACTCCGGCTTCATCACCGCCAGCCAGTCATTGCTGATTTCAGCCATATCGGCCTCCTTTTTCACTTCTAGTAGTTTCCCAAAAACCAGATTTTATTTGCCCCCTGTCGCATAATGCGAAGGGCGTCTAGAACCTCTGGCTGTCCGATATTTCCCTCAAAATCTATAAAAAATCTGTACTCAAAATTTCTGCCCGGAATCGGACGAGATTCGATTTTACTCATGTTAAGGCCAAATATGCTTGTGTAGGACAGAAGTCTGTATAAGGATCCCACCTCGTGCTTTAGCTCCACGCATATGCTTATCTTTTTTGCTCCTCGTGTGACTAGTGGGTGCCTTGAGATGATGACAAATCTTGTCACATTATTTTTATTGTCATTTATACCCCGCTCTAAAATTTTCAGCCCGTTAAGCTTTGCCGATATCTCGCTTGCGATTGCCGCCTGGGTGATGTCATTATCACCCAGCACCTTTTTTGCGCTAAATGCTGTGTTTTTCATGCTTATCTGCTGCCAGTCCTTATGCTCGTCAAGATATCCGGCACACTGCATAAGAGCCTGCGGATGGGAATAGACTCTCTTTATATCCTCTAAACTTGCTGTGGGAAGTCCCAAGAGTGCATGGGAGACCGGAAGGTAATGCTCTGCCACTATATAGACCTCGTGCTTTATGAGAAGATCTGTCACCTGGCTAACTGTGCCCGCACTGGAGTTTTCTATCGGAAGCACTGCAAAATCCGCTTTTTTCTCTATAACAGCCTCAACCGCCTCTGACCAATCCGTCACATGAAAGCTCTTTACATCCTCTCCAAAATACTGTAGCATGGCAGCCTGAGTATACGCTCCCTCCTCTCCCTGAAAGACCACACGCACTGCTCCTTTTGGGAGTTCATCAATAAGCTGTGCACCGACCAGGAAATCATCTGCGGGGCGAAGCCCCTCCTCCGGCAGCATATTAAGAAGCTCCTCTATGCTACGGTGCATAAGAGGATGTCTCCATCCGGGACAGATCTGCGCCATGGGTTCTAGGACAAAGCGGCGCTTATGCATTTCGGGATGGGGGATTGTTAACTCTTCCGTTTCCATAATTAGATCATCATATGAGATGATGTCAAGATCTAAGGTTCTTGGCCCCCAGTGGATGGTGCGCTCTCTTCCCGCCGCATTTTCCGCCTCATGGCAGCGCGCTAGAAGCTCCCTCGGAGAAAAAACGGTTCTTATCAGCATACAGCCGTTTAGAAAATCTCCCTGTTCAATGCCGCCGATGGGCTTAGTCTCAATCGTATCGGAAACCTTTATAAGCTCTATGCTAGGCACGAGTAGGTCTTTAATTCCCTGTTTTATATACGCCGCCCTATCTCCTATATTTGATCCATACGCCACCACCGCCGTGTGCCATTTACGCTTAACGCTTACGGCTACCGTGTCCAGGGGGAGTCCCACCGGAGCCCAGGGTTTTTTTATGGTGACAGCCACACTATTTAGTAGAGGCTTCTTTACCAGTATACTGCAAGCCAGCTCCTCTGCCGCTGTCTCGATCAGCTTATAGGTGTGCTTTTTCATAAAGGAAGATACGTGTTTTGCCACCTCGCCGTAATGAACAGATTTTGTAAGATCATCCGCGCTGGCAGCCTCACTTATGTCCAGCTCCATATCGATGGTGACCAAAAATTTTTGTCCGAGCTTTTGCTCCTCGGCAAACACACCGTGGTTTGCGTATATTTCCAGATCCTGTATCAAAATATGATCCATACTCTAAAAAATCTCCCATCCGTTTTTCTAACAATCAGTACTCTTTTGTCTATGCGTTTAAGATCGCCCGCATCATCGCGATCGCCCTTTTATTTTTTTCTACATCGTGAACCCTTACAAACGCCATGCCCTTTTGCACCGCTATCACCGTAGTCACAATCGTCCCTTCCTCACGCTGATCTGCTGGCAGCCCCAGTGTATTTCCGATAACAGATTTCCTGGAAGTCCCCAAAAGCACCGGAAACCCAAGCTCTGTTACAACCTCCAAATTATTTAAAAGCTTAAGGTTTTGCACTGTGTTCTTCCCAAAGCCGATGCCCGGGTCAAGGATAATCCGATCATCTCCTATATGCGCCTCATTGGCAAGCCTTAGACTCTCCCGCAGATCCGCCTGCACCTCGGTCAAAAAGTCCATGTAGGCATTATCATCTCTATTATGCATCAAACAGCAGGCCGCGCCCGCCCCGGCAATCACTCCCGCCATGTCCGGGTCATACTTTAGTCCCCAGATGTCATTTATTAAGACCGCTCCTGCCTGAAGGGCTGCCGTGGCCACCTTTGCCTTATATGTGTCTATGGATATTGGAGTGTCAAAGCGCTCCGAGATAGAGCGGATGATAAGGGCAGTCCTTTCTATCTCCTCATCCTCGGAGATTTTTATGTGACCGGGTCTAGTGGATTCTCCTCCCACGTCAATCACGTCCGCCCCGGCGCGTATCATCTCCTCGGCGCGCAAAAGCGCAGCGTCAAGACTGTTCCACCTTCCGCCATCCGAAAAGGAATCCGGCGTCACATTTAGGATCCCCATAATATAGGGGCCATCTTTAAAATCAAACTCCCTTTTCCCTATCCTCATGATTTCTCCGTATTTTTATGATTTTCTAAATCCTGCTTGTTTTCTAAAGCCAGAAGCTTGTAAGCGTTTTTTGCCTCAGAAAGCCACGAAAACGAGCCAAAACAGATGATTACCGGCATCACACCCTCATTATTAAAATAATCCCGTGCCCGCAAAAAACTTTCTAAAAGCGCGTGATAGGCATCCGGGTAAGCCTCTGCCTCACAGCCTATATCTTTAAGGCTTTTAACTAACTGCCCGGCGGATTCCCCTCTTTTTGTGGGAGCGTCTATGGCTGCCACGAAAATTTCATCTTTTATAACACACCTTGCGACCTCTTTATAATTCTTATCCGAAAACGCTCCTAAAATGTAGATGCGCGGGGTATTGGGATAGCGCTTTTCAAGCGCCTCAGATAACTTAAGCGCAGCCTGCGGGTTATGGGCTCCGTCCAACAGCACATCCGGGTCATGGCCGATGCACTCCATGCGACCGGAAAGCTTTGCCTTAGAAAGCCCTAAGACAATCGCTCTTTCCCAGTCCATATCACTGATGGTGCCAAACAGCGGCAAACCTCTTTTTCTTAAGGTGCAAAGAACCGTCACCGCTAAAGCAGCATTTTCACTCTGAAAACTTCCCGCAAGTCCCAGCCTGCATGTGGGAAAACCTTCAAAACTCACCAAGAAGTGTCCGTCATCTCCCATCTTCGCGAAAAGCGGCTTATGTGCCTTAAAATATGGACAGTCAAGAAAAACCGCCCGCTTATAAAGCACCTGCTCTACCTCCTCTGGCTGGCGCACCGTAAACACAGGAGTGCCTGCCCTCATGATGCCGCTCTTATGCTCCGCGATAGACTCAAGCGTATCCCCTAAAAGCGCTGTATGATCCAGGCTAATTGGCGTAAACACTGTTCCGATGGCCGCATCAGAGACGTTGGTGGCGTCAAGATCCCCTCCCAGTCCCGTCTCAATAACAGCCACATCACAGCCTGAGCGGGAAAAATAAAGAAACGCCATGGCAGTCTGAACTTCAAAAATCGTTGGAGTTGACATCTCACCCGCGGACAAGCTCTCTGCCGCTAAGGTAATCTCCTCATAAAGTGCCTGATAGTCCTCTTTTGATATATTTTTTTCATTGATCTGAATGATCTCCATGGGGTCAAATACCGCGGGGGACTGAAAAAGACCTGTTAGAAGTCCAGCTCTTTTAAGAATGGACGCTAAAAAGGTGCAGGTGCTCCCCTTTCCGTTTGTCCCCGCCACATGAATAATGGGAATATTTTTCTCCGGGTGTCCCAGCGCCTCCATTAGATTTTTCATTCTCAAAAGGCCAAGGTCCATCTCCTCCCTCACAGCCATTCGTTCTTTTGTATTTTTATTCATTGTTTCACCCAAGTTTTTTTGCTCTTTAAAATGAGACACGGATTGCTACGCACTTCATGCTCTCGCACTCCTAAAACACCTCAAATCCGCTCATTTTTCTTCGAAAAATGGCTACTTTTCGGTGTTTTTCGCTCCCCAAAGTCATAAATTTTCATGCAAGCATGAAATTTATGACTTTAAGGAGCTTGTCTCATCTTACCACAACTTTAGCCGTTTTTAAAGCAAAACCCCCATAAACTCCCCTGGTTTCCCCATTTCCGTCCAAAATCTTACATCTCAAAATGCTCATTTTTTATTTTTCACTGGAAATCCGTGTTCGTTTGTGCTATAAACTGTATGCATAACTTGACAAACAAATCCGAGGACACACTATGGTACGAAACGCGATTTTGATATATGTTATTATCATGAGCATCATCAGCTTTTGTCAAATGGGGATTGACAAAGGACGGGCACAAAAACTGGCGTGGCGCATCTCAGAGCGCACCCTGTTTTTGACAGCGCTTATAGGGGGCAGCTTTGGGTGCCTTATTGGAATGTATTTCTTTCATCACAAGACCAGACATTTACGTTTTACGCTTGGAATTCCGCTCATAATGCTGCTGCACATATTTGCACTATACCTGGTCTTTTTTGTACTTGGATAACGATGTCTGGTGCAAAGCTTTTGGTTACTGCATGAGAAAATCCCAAAGTGAGGTATCTGTATGAATAACAACCACAACCATCAAAAGAAAATTGCGCTGATCAATGACTTAAGCGGCTTTGGGCGCTGCTCCATCGCCGTCTCCCTGCCCATAATTTCTCAGCTTAAAGTTCAGTGCTGCCCGCTTCCCACCAGTATTTTCTCAAACCACACGGGCTTTAAGAGCTTCTTCTTTGACGATTATACATCAAAAATGCGCCCCTATATGGAGGAGTGGAAAAAGCTGGATCTAACCTTTTCCGGTATCTGCACCGGCTTTTTAGGTTCCAAAAAACAAATACGCATCGTAGAGGAATTTTTTTCGCATTTTACAAGCCCCGATACCATCGTTGTGGTGGATCCGGTTATGGGCGATTACGGAACTCCTTATCCCACCTACACCCATGAGCTCTGCCAGGAGATGAAGCACCTTGTCACATACGCCGACATTGTTACTCCAAACCTGACGGAGGGCTGCATTTTGGCTGACATGCCCTACCAGGAGGATGAGCACTGGCCCATTCAGTATGTGACAGAGATGGCAGAAAGGATCAGCACTATGGGCCCTAAGAATGTGGTAATCACCGGCATTCCTCAAAAAAGCTTTGTCGTTAACCTCTGCTATGAGCGGGGTGGCAAGGTTTCCCTGTGTAAAACTAAAACAGTTGGCCCCCCTCGCTCCGGCACCGGAGATATCTTTTCTGCCATCATTGCCGCCGATGCGGTAAACGGAGTGCCTCTTGTGGACTCTGTAAAAAAGGCGTCCCGTTTTATCCAAAAATGTATTAAACGCTCCGTAGAGCTTGACATCCCGCTTACGGATGGTGTATGCTTCGAGGAGGTTTTACACACGTTGCATTAAGCCCTTTTTCTTAAAGGCCGATGCGCAAACAGGAGAAAAAATGTCTGTAAAAACAAGTATGACAATTCTTTACGAGGTTCATGGCAATCTCTACATAAACCTTACCAACAAGTGTCCCTGCGCCTGCACCTTCTGCCTGCGCCAGGAAAAAGACCATATGGAGGAATCTGATTCTCTTTGGCTTTCTCACACCCCCACTCTTGATGAGGTTTTAGCCGAATTTGAAAAGTTTGATATGACGCGCTACAAAGAGGTGGTTTTTTGCGGCTTTGGAGAGCCCACGGAGGCTCTTGATGTACTTCTTCCCACCGCGCGCTACATAAAAGAAAATTTTGCGCTTCCCATTCGCATAAACACTAACGGTCTTGGGGATCTGATTCACGGCAAGTCCATTGCCCCCCTTTTTGCGGGCTTGATAGACACCATATCCATAAGCCTAAACACTCCTGACCCTAAGAAATACTTTGAGATTGTAAAGCCGCGCTTTGGGATTAACTCCCATGAGGCTATGTTAAAATTTGCAAAGGACTGCACTTATTACGTTCCTAATGTGGTGATGACCACCGTAAGCACCATCATCACCAAGGATGAGGAAGCGCAGTGCGCAAAGATCTGTGAGGAGCTTGGCGTTAAGTACCGCATAAGGCCATTTGAGTGATAGCTGGCGCAAATATTTTTGATACAACTGGATGACAAAGGAGATATAATAGATTATGAAACTAGGAATCGTGGGTCTGCCAAATGTAGGCAAGAGCACCCTTTTTAACTCTCTTACAAAGGCAGGCGCGGAGTCCGCAAACTACCCTTTTTGCACCATTGACCCGAATATCGGCATTGTGCCTGTTCCGGACAAACGCTTAGATCAGCTGGCTGCTCTGTATGACTCCCAAAAGATCACCCCGGCGGTGATCGAATTTGTGGATATCGCCGGTCTCGTTAAAGGCGCAAGCAAGGGCGAAGGCCTTGGAAACCAGTTCCTTGCAAACATCAGAGAGGTGGACGCCATTGTTCATGTTGTGCGCTGCTTTGAAGATCCGAATGTGATACATGTCGACGGCAGTGTAAACCCCATCAGGGATATAGAGACCATCACTCTTGAACTTATCTTTGCGGATCTTGAGGTTTTAGAAAGACGCATCTCAAAAACTGCCAAAACTGCCAGAAATGACAAATCCGCCGCAAAGGAGCTTGAGAGCCTTACAAAATTAAAGGCGCACCTTGAGGATGGAAAGTCAGCAAAATCCTTAGAGCCTGAGGATGAGGACGAGGCCGCTCTCTTTGCCGAGCTTAATATGCTCACCGCAAAGCCGGTAATCTTTGCCGCCAATGTCGCGGAAGAGGATCTGGCTGATGACGGAGAAAGCAATGAGATGGTGCACCAGGTTTTAGACTACGCAAAAAAGGATAACAGCCAGGTATTTGTCATCAGTGCACAGATTGAACAGGAGATAGCAGAGCTTGATGATGAGGAAAAGCAGGAATATCTGGAGGCCATGGGGCTTACAGAGTCAGGCCTTGATAAGCTGATCGCTGCAAGCTATGATCTTTTAGGCCTTATCAGCTATCTCACCGCCGGAGTGACTGAGACCAGAGCGTGGACCATAACAAAGGGAACCAAGGCGCCCCAGGCTGCCGGAAAAATCCACTCGGATTTCGAGCGCGGCTTTATAAAGGCGGAGGTGGTCAACTATCAGGATCTCTTGGACTGTAAAACCTACGCCGCTGCCAAGGAGAAGGGACTTGTCCGCATGGAGGGCAAGGACTATGTGGTAAAGGACGGGGATGTGATACTCTTCCGTTTTAACGTATAATTTAAGGAGGTTTTTATGGGCAAGCAGTATGAAGATGAGGCGGACGATGAACAGATGACCGTTACCTTATACTTAGATGATGACGAAACTGTCGAGTGCGCCATTTTAACAATTCTTGAGGTAGACGGACAAGACTATATCGCTCTGCTTCCCACTGGTGATGATGAGGACGGAAGCGTTTATCTGTACCGTTATCTGGAAACTCCAGAAGGAGAACCTTCTCTTGAGAATATCTTGGACGATGATGAGTACGAAAAGGTTGTAGACACTTTTGATGAATGGCTTGACTCCCAGGAATATGACGAGATCGTAGGTGAGGACGAGCTGGAAGATTGATTACAAAAACGTGCCGGAGGCAAATCTCCGGCACGTTTTTGTAATTACATATTTTTTATCCTCTCCAGAGCCTCCATGGAATTTTCCAGGCTTCCAAACGCTGTCAGTCTAAAGTAACCCTCCCCGCTGGGGCCAAAGCCAGAGCCTGGGGTTCCGACCACATTCACCTTCTCCAGCAAATAGTCAAAGAATTCCCATGAGGTCATCTTATCCGGGGTCTTTAACCAGATATACGGAGCGTTTACACCGCCATACACGCTAAAGCCTGCTTCCGTAAGACCCTCACGGATCACCTTTGCGTTATTCATATAGTAGTCCACCATCTGTCTTATCTCAGCCTGCCCCTCTGCGGAGTAAACCGCCTCTCCGGCTCTCTGGACAATGTAAGGTGCACCGTTAAACTTAGTTCCCTGACGTCTTGCCCAAAGCGAGTTAAGGCTCACTCCGTCACAGATAAGATCCTTTGGCACAACCGTAAAGCCCAGACGGGTTCCGGTAAAGCCAGCATTTTTTGAAAAGCTCCTTATCTCAATGGCGCATTCCTTCGCCCCCTCGCACTCATAGATACTGTGAGGGATGTCCTCCTCCGTAATATAAGCCTCATAAGCTGCATCAAAGATGATGACAGATCCATTTTTCCTTGCAAAATCAACCCATGCCTGAAGCTGATCCTTTGTGGCTGTTGCGCCGGTGGGGTTGTTTGGATAGCATAGGTAGATGATATCTGCGCGCTTGGCCGGAAGCTCTGGCACAAAGCCGTTTTCCTTAGTACAGGGCATGTATGTCACATTATCCCACTTTTCTAATTCTTTATTATATACACCGGTCCTGCCGCTCATGGCATTTGAATCCACATAAACCGGATATACGGGGTCACACACTGCAATGCGATTGTCAATATCGAAGATATCTCCGATATTTCCGCTGTCGCTCTTAGCGCCGTCGGAGACAAACACCTCGTCGATATCAAGCTCCACGCCCCTCTTTTTATAATCGTTTTTTACGATTGCGCTTCTTAAAAATTCATAGCCCAAATCGGGCGCATATCCTTTAAAAGATTTAGCATCCGCCATCTCGTCCACCGCATTATGCAGGGCTTTTATAACGGACGGGGACAGGGGCAGTGTGACATCCCCGATGCCTAAACGGATGAGCTTCTTATCCGGATTTGCCTTAGAGAAAGCGTTTACCTTATTTGCGATTGTCGAAAACAGGTAGCTTCCAGGCAGCCTGCAATAGTTTTCATTGATCTTGTACATACTCACTCCTCCTGTTGTTGCATTAGGCTCAGCACCATCTGGGCGCTTTCCACCAGATTTGTCCCGCTGTCCATACTGCATTTTTGTAAATATTTATGCGCCTCACTCTCAGTAAAATGATTGCGCTCCATCAAGACTGCCTTGGCCTCATCAATAATCTTTTGCTCTTCCTCACTTCTCTTTACCGGCTGATTTCGGCGACGCTTCTTTCTCCTGTTCTGCGCCGAAAGCATCATCGCCAGAGTACTGGTAAGCTCGTTTAGCTTAATCGGCATGCCAAGGCTCACAATCCCCGGCTCTGCGTAAGCCAGATACTTAGGAGACGCCACTAGGAGCATCTCAAAGCCGGCCGGCAAATCCTCATACAAATCTCTATAGATCATATCGGAGAACCGATAGCCGCAGATGATGATACCGCCCTGCAAATCATCCACAAAGCTCAGCGCCTGGGCACCGGAGGAGAACACTCCGTCCACCTCAAAGCCATTTCTCATCAGCAGATTCTTGATTTTTTTCGCATCCTCAAGCTTCGGAAATATCACGATGATACTGGACAAGTAGTGTTCACCTCCTGTCTTTAAAGCCTCCCCCAACACTGCTTTCCTGTATCGCTTCTTTACATCAGGACAGTCTTAATAACGGTACAGATATTCATCGATTTCCCAGTTTGTAACCTGCTTAAGATAAGTTCTCCATTCCTTTCTCTTCTGTTTGATAAACTGATGGGCGATATGCTTTCCGAGCACGCCCTTTATAAACTCATCCTTTTCCAACTCCTCAATGGCCTGCCCCAGATTTTCCGGTATATGCTCATAGCCCATGGCCTCAACCTCTTCTCTGGGGATACCCATCAGACACTGGCTGGTCTTAGGAGGCGGCGTCAGCTCCCTCTTAATTCCATCAAGGCCCGCCGCAAGACATACCGCAAGCGCTAAGTAAGGGTTTGACGTGGCGTCTGGAAAGCGCAACTCTATGCGCTTGTTCTCCGGATCTGCGGGGGGAACATGTAGGAGACTTGCCTGATTATTCATGCTCCAAACCATATAAACCGGCGCGTCAAAGCCGGGCACCAGACGCTTATAGGAATTTACCAAAGGATTTGTAATGGCTGTGATCGCCTTTGCGTGCTCCATAATGCCAGCTATAAACTGATATGCCAGAGTGCTAAGACCGTTTTCATCCGACTCATCCGCAAAGAGATTTCTTCCGAACTTATCTGCTATTGAAAAGTTTAGATGCATGCCGCTTCCGTTTACATTTGCATTTGGCTTTGGCAGGAAAGTCGCATGCTTTCCATGCCTCCTTGCTATGATCTTAGCGACCATCTTAAATGTCATGATCTTATCCGCTGTGTGGATGGCGTCGTCGTAGTCAAAATCTATCTCGTGCTGACCGGGTGCCTTCTCATGGTAGGATGTCTCCACGTCAACGTTCATGTCCTCTAAGATGAGAATCATATCCCTTCTGGCGTTTTCTCCCGTGTCAAGTGGACTGATATCCATGTATGTGGCCTGCTCATCCGTGTTTGTTGTGGGAAGCCCGTTCTCATCACAGTTAAACAGGAAAAATTCGCACTCCGGCCCCACATACAAGGTATAGCCCATTTTTGCCGCTTCATTAACCACGCTCTGCAAAACAAAGCGAGAATCCGCCTCATAGCTCACTCCATCCTTGGTTCTGATGCTGCAGATTAGGCGAGCAACCTTTCCCTGCTGAGGTCTCCAGGGGAAAATTTCAAAGGTGTCAAGATCCGGGAAAAGATACATGTCAAGATCGCTGGTCTTTACAAAGCTGTCAAGAGCCGTAAAATCCAACAGACACTTGTTGTCTAAAACCTTTTCCAGCTGTCTTGCCGTGACCGCTATGTTTTTCATAACGCCAAAAATATCTGCAAATTGAAGGCGGATAAATTCCACATCCTCCTCCTCAACCAATCTAATAATATCTTCTCTGGTATATTTACTCATGGTAACCTCCATTTCAAAAAATACCGCCTAACAAATCAGTATAGACTCTATCACAGTTTTATAGAGCTGTCAATCAATCGGCCCGGGTGGCAGAGCGCCTTATGCAAGTATCCCCATCAGGGCATTATACAGCTTTTCCATCTCCTCTGGCGTTCCGATCGTGATCCGCAAATAATCGCTGATCCTAGGTTTGTCAAAATGGCGCACATAAATCCCCTTGCTTTTTAGTTTCTCACAAATTTCTTTGCCAGATGCCGTTTTATGCTTTACGAAAACAAAATTTGCCTGCGAATCAGGCCCCGAAAAGCCCATCTCAGACAGCCTCCGCTTTGCTTCCTCGCGGGTCTTTATTATTTTAGCAGATGCATCTTTAAAATAAGCCTCATCCTTTAAAGCCTCCGTCCCCAGCTCGATAGCGATTTGGCTCATGGTGTAGGAGTTTATGGATGCCTTTACGGCGTTCATTGCATCGATGGCCTTAGGGCATCCAATGGCATAACCAATGCGCATTCCCGCCATGGATCTGGACTTGGAAAACGTCCTTACCACCAGGAGATTGTCATAATCTTTTAGTATCTTTAGAGCGCTGTCAGATGCAAAATCCACATAGGCCTCGTCAATGATCACCATGGAGGCGGGATTATTCTTAAGAATGTCTTCCACAAAGGAGAGCTCCTCGTAGAGACCGGTGGGCGCGTTTGGATTTGGTATCACTATCCCTCCGTTCTCCTCATAATAATCCTCTTTGCATATCTTAAACTCATTATCCAGCTTTGGTGTCTTAAAAGGGATCCCGTAAACGGACGCCCACACCGGATAAAACGCATATGTGATATCCGGAAATAGTATGGGCTTTTCACCTGCAAAGAATGTCAAAAATGCCACGGAGAGCACATCGTCCGATCCTACGCCCACAAACACCTGGTCGTTGCCAACCCTGTGGTAATCCGCTAAGGCATGCACAAGCTTAGTCACATCTGGATCGGGATATTTTCTTAAAATGTCAGTGTTAAACTCGCCTAAGACCTTTTGTACTCCCGGCGCAGGAGGGTAGGGATTTTCGTTAGTGTTTAGCTTTACCACATCCATTTCCCGAGGCTGCTCCCCCGCTACATAAGGCTGTACATTTCGCACATTTTTCTGCCAGGCACTCATCGTTCATACCTCCGTATCAGTCTATGATTTTCGCTTGCGCTTTTCCTTTTTTAGCTATCCTCTCAAAAATAAGAAAAAGGCCTATTGCAAGCATCACCCCAAATATAACTCCGGCGCTGTCTATACCGACATCCATGAGCTTAGGTGTTCTCCCATCAGAAAACATCTGGTGAAATTCGTCCGTCAGCGCATACAGGCTTCCGCTTACCCAGGAGACCAAAATTCTTTTTAACCCGCTGTCAAAATACAGCGTCGTCAGGTTCCACAAAAGCGCTCCCAGAACACAGTATTCTGTAAAATGAGCCAGCTTTCTGACTACAAATGACGCCAGGTTTGAAATCGCCAGCTGCCTGTCAGGAGCCAGCTCATCATAATCTTGAACCACGATATTTACCACTATTTCCGTGATATTTCCGCTTAGCTCCTTGGATTCTTCGCCGCTCTGAGCGGAAAAACAAAAAATAATCACCATCCACCCTACGACTAGCGTCCATAAAATAATTTCTTTCCTTTTGCCAGTAAAGGCTCTTTCCTTTAATTCACTCACCACGTACATCCTTCTTATCGTGTCTGCTTTCCAAATGCCCGCATGCGCAGCGGGCATTTGGAAAGCAGGAGAGTCCTGCCGGACTCTCCTGCGCATCAGCAAGATTTATCATTTTTTTACGAAGCGGGAATAATCTCACAAAGGTCAAGGATCTCCTTTAAGGTTTCAACAGCGTCTCCGCCGGTGATGCTTTCTAAGGCCTCCTCTGTGTCCGCCTCCAGAACAATATCAATGGTTAAATTATCGGCAAAGTAAACGATTGCAACGGCAGTTTCTCCATCCTCATAATAATAGATATCATCATCTATCATTTCTGCCGAATAATATTCCATATAGAAATCTGCATCATATGTGCTGTCAAAGACGAATAAGCTAATATAGCAGGTATAGTCATCGTTAAATTCCAATACCATATTGCTGATATCTCCTGACTGGAAGAACTCCATGCCATCATATGCTGTCACCAGCACTGCGTCACTGTCAATCTCATAATACAGCAGTAACTGGTTGTCCTCCACTGTGACTGAGTAGGTAGCCGCGAGCTCGCTCTGGCTATAGATCTCCTCTGTCTCCGTGTCCGTATAGTCATCCCCGTCCGTATCTGTATCTTCATACTCAGAAAGCAGCGCATAAACCGTGTACCATATCTCTACAGCATCTGAAATGGATGAATAGGTCTCGGGAGCTGAAATCTCCACTGCTCCCTCCTCAACCGCAGCTGTGATTGTCACGGTCAGCTCTGATGATGTTGTCTGTTCGCTATCCTCACTGTCTGTAATCTGTCCTGTAAGCGTAAGCGCCAGCTCGCCTGTTATTTTGCGAGAGCCGCTCTCGCCCTCTGCGGCTATAGTGAGCACAGAGTCGATGGTTGCATCATCCTCCAAAAACGCCGCCTGCAGCTCTTCCTTGCTGTCGCGATACTCCTCCACAACTGCGCTAAATTCTGCAATGAATTCCTCCTTGCCATCCTCAAGCTCAGTTATGACCTCCTCAACAGCGGTCTGATACTCCTCTACGGCGGAGCTTAACTCAACTTCCAGCTCCTCCCTCATAGCCTCAGCAATCTCCTCGCCGTAGGAGCTTGCAAAGCCCTCTATCATTTCATCCACAATAGCATTTAACACAGCTTCAAATGCGGTTGTATAATCCACAGCTTTGAGCGCCTCTACATAGCCGTCATAGATATCCTCGATATTTTCCTCGGCGGCAGCAAAGATAGCATCAAAAGCATCAAGAACGGTGTCATTGTCAAGTGTGATCGTATAGGTATCTGCATCGCTTGTAAGTGTATCTTCATCCATGTTAGAGGCAGCTGTGGCAATACTATCAAAGATCAGCTCCATAACTGCGTCAATCTCTTCAGTACTTTCTCCTACCAGCTCGTTAAGGTCAAGATCTCCCACTGAAATGCCAAGCACCATCAATGACTCAATCTCCTCTAAGGTTAAGCCAAAGGCCTCCGCATACAGCTCAAGCTCCTCAGTGTCATCGACAAATCCATCCATCAAAAGGTTATAGAGGCTGCTCATATCCAGATATATGCCATCATCCACCTTCGTGATGGTAAAAATGTCTCCGCTAAGGCTGACAGAATCCGTGTAGTCATAATCTATGGAGATAGTCACATAGCCATTGCCGTTTCCGTCTGTCGCACCCTTTAGGCCAAAGCCTATGTTTGTCTCCTCCGTCTCATCGCCAGTGGTATCCTTCTGATTTATCATGATTGAGGTGTCCACGCTGTAGGACTCCATAGCATAAATCTCTCTCAAAAGATCCGCGATCGCATTTCCAGCTTCCGTCATCGCATCCGTCGTGTCATTTTGATCTTCCTGCGCGTCACTTTCCGTGGCTGTGGTCTCAGCGGCATCATTTTCAGAAACGTTTGTCTCTGTATCTCCCGATGAAAAAGGACAGCCTGTCAACAAACCAGCTACCATACAGGAACTCATGAAAATTCCAAGCAATCTTTTTACTCTCATATTTTCTCCCTATTTATTAAAAACCCTCTCCTATTTTTATTCCATATCTCTTACAGCTTTTCTCACACGCAGCACGGCGGACGCAGATACACTCAGCTCATCTACACCCATGTTTACAAAGGTTTGCGTCAGCGCAGTGTCCGCTCCCAGCTCACCGCAGATTCCTGCCCATATGCCATTTTTATGAGCATTCTCTGTGACCATCTTAATAAGGCGCAGCACTGCTGGATGATGAGCGTCATAGAACTCATCCAGCTTTGCATTCTGACGATCAATAGCCAGCGTGTACTGAGAAAGATCGTTCGTCCCAATGCTGAAAAAGTCAACCTCCTTTGCCAGCTCGTCGCTCATTATAGCTGCCGCCGGGGTTTCGATCATTATACCCTGCTCCACATTTCCATAGGTAATGCCTATCTCATCAAGCTCCTGCTTTACCTCTGCAACAATATCTTTTATCATATGGATCTCATTTGCCGATATGATCATAGGATACATGATGGCAATGTTTCCAAAGGCGCTGGCTCTAAAGATAGCCCTCAGCTGGGTCTTAAAGATCTCAGGTCTTGTTAGACAAATCCTGATGGCTCTGTAGCCAAGTGCCGGATTGTCCTCATGCCCCAGCTCAAAGTAGTCCGCCTGCTTGTCCGCACCGATATCCAGTGTGCGGATGATGACCTTCTTTCCCGCCATGGTCTCCGCAACCTGCTTGTATGCCTGAAACTGCTCCTCCTCCGAGGGGAAGGTGTCCCTGCCAAGGTAGAGAAACTCGCTTCTAAACAGCCCTATACCGCCGGCGTCATTTGCAAGAACACCCGCAAGATCTGCCACACTTCCGATATTTGCGTAGATGTTGATCTTCTTTCCGCTCTTGGTGACATTTTCCTTGCCCTTAAGCTCCTGCAAAAGCGCCTTCTGCTCCAGATCCTTTGCCTGCTTATTCTTATACTCCTCTAAAAGCTCTTCATCCGGATCTATGATCAGCTTTCCCGTATAACCATCCACAACTGCCATCATGCCATGCCAGCTCTCGTCGATGGCAACGCCGATCAGGGCGGGGATGTTCATGGTTCTTGCAAGGATCGCCGTGTGTGAGTTTGATGAACCTAAGTGGGTCACAAAAGCAAGCAGAAGGTCCTTATCAAGCTGCACCGTCTCCGATGGGGCGAGATCTTCCGCCACCAAGATGCCTGGCTCATGTATATCAGTGCCCTCATCCGTTCCAGAAAGAACCCGGATCACTCTGTCAGAGACGTCCTTAATGTCCACGGCGCGCGCCTTAAAATACTCGTCATCCATCTGCGCAAACATCTGGGCGAAATTATCACCGGTGATAGCAACCGCGTACTCGGCATTCACCTGCTGTGTCCTTATCATGTTGTAGATAGAATCGTTATAGTCATCATCCTCCAACATCATGCTGTGAGCCTCAAAGATCTGTGCGTTATCCGCGCCAACCTCCTTTAACGCCTTCTCATAAAGAGCCTGCAACTGCGCGGTGGCAGTTTCCTTTGCGGCATCATATCTAAGAACCTCCGCCTCAACATCCGCAACCTTTGCTCTGCGCACGCTCTGCTGGGATTTTGATAAAAAGTGAATTTTTCCTATGGCAATGCCACGGACAATGGATTTACCCCTTAATTCCTGCATAGACCAAACACCCTTCCTGCTTAAAGATTAGCCGCAAAAAATGCCTCAAGGCCTGCCACTGCAGCATCCTCATCATCACCCTCTACCTCTACCGTTACCTCTGCGCCGTGCTTTACGCCAAGGCTCATCAGCGCCATCAGCTTTGTGCAGTCCGCGCTCTTTCCACCGCAGAGAATGGTTGCCTTTGAGGCATATTTCTTAGCCTCCTTTACCAATAACCCCGCAGGTCTTGCGTGAATACCTATCTCATCCTTAATCACATAGGTAAATGTTTTCATCTGCCCCTCCATTCTGCTTGCTTCATGCAAAGCCCTTAATTTTGTGTTTTAAAGTATACATTATTCCTTTATTTTTTTCAATATTTTCCTGCAAAAAG
>CAZYLH010000024.1:0-19058 GCA_964648695.1 uncultured Lachnospiraceae bacterium
CAGTTTTTAGCAAAATAGCGCTGTTGTCAATACCTGCCATGTGTTTGAGCAACCCAGTATCAAAAAGAAACAGCTTAAACTGGTCAAGCTTATCAAAGGCGGAAAGAGGATGCTCCATCCTAGAGACATTGTAGATGCGGTTTAGCATACCAGCTGAGACAAGCCATTCGATGGCTTCTCCAAAGTCTCTTGCCCGGCCGCCCTGCCTGACAGCACCATAAATAAACTTTTCATTGGATTTGGCAAGCTGGGAGACGATGCTGCGAAACACCATCAAGATACGTCCGCTGTTCACCTTGCCGTTATGTTTGGAGAAGTCATTTTCGTAGATCTCCACGAGTTCTCGCTGGATTCGGGAAATTGCAGCCGGATCTTTATGGTTGAGCCATGAGACCACGCATTCAGGCATTCCTCCGATAATCAGGTAGCTGTTGTAAGATTCGAGCAAGCGGTTGTGGAAGATTTCTTCAATTATCTGATTTTTTTGGATGCTTTCATAGTAAGAAAAAAGAGCCGGGTCGGTGGCCTCCAGAAATTCGTCAAAGTAAAGCGGAAATAGATCAAGCAGATTAACCATACCCACCGGGTAGGACTTTGGCTGCGCAAGCAGGGTGCCAAGCAGGCTTCCGGCCGCGATAACATGGTACTCGTTCGCTTTTTCTTTGAAGTATTTGAGCGAATTGAGCGCCTCCGGGCACTCCTGTACCTCATCAAAAATAATGAGAGTTTTTTCGGGCAGGATCTTTTCCCCGGCGATCATGGAAAGAAGTTCAATGATCCGTTGGGGATTTTTATTTGCTTCGAAAATGGATTTTAGCGCATCTTCTTCGTCAAAGTTGAAGTAAACATAGTTTTCATAACAGCTCTGGCCGAACTCCTTCATGAGCCAAGTCTTTCCAACCTGACGAGCACCGCGAATAATAAGCGGTTTTCGATCGGGGGCGTTTTTCCATTCTACAAGCTGTGAAAATGCATTTCGGTTCACACACATCACCACCTTCTTCGATTATTAGAAATAGCCTAACACGTTTTTTCAACTTATACAACAAGAAAAAACACATTTTTCTCTAAAAATAAGCGATAGAAAACACATTTTTCTGAGTTTGGAAAAATTCAAACAGATGGAATGCCTGAACGAATGGCAATTTATCATACGGGACGTTATATGGAGCATCATAGGAGGCATAGTGCAAGGCGAATTCCGCATCTGGATGTTATAAACTTATAAAAAACAAAAGTTTATAACATTGATGCTATAAACTTGATTTCAAATAGAGGGTGTCAAACTCCCATTTTTTGACTAAAAAATAAAAAATAAACTGACATCTACATGAGACAATTTGAACAGATAAATTGACATTTAACCTTTCGGGCGGTATAATGACGCAGAAATATAAAAAGTGGGTGATTGGATGGGACAAGTGGAAAAATGAGTAGTATTTGGCACTACCCACTGAGTTTTGGAGGAAAATAAATGAGGAAACATGATTACAAGTGGAGGCCCAAATCTCAGTGGGAGCTTAGGGGGCAGGACAATTACATACAGGAGCTGGTATTGGCGTGGATATACAAAAAATTTGAGGACGAGGAAAATTCTAGGAAACACGAAAAAAGACTGACAAAAAACGGTAGCGAGCAGTGAGGGTACAGAATAGGTGATAATAAACGGATTGTTTTTTGCTCTGACTGTATGCCGTAGTAGAGAAGTGCATCAAAAAATAGAAGTGGTATCAAACGGATACAGCAAAAGGCCCCAGAGTTTTATCTCCAGGGTCTTTATTATAAGAGCCAGCAAGGTGTTTGCTTAAGTGTTTACGATTAAAAGAACAGGGAGCGATGCTTGTGCCCATTTGGCATCCATGGTATGGCTGCAATAAGATCAGTTCCGGATGCAAATCAGAAGCCTAAAGTAAAAGGAGAGAATCATCGTGAACAATGCCATAGTAGTAAAACGGACAACAAAGGCAGACATTACAGCTGTTTCTCAAATTTTGTCTCAATCCTGGAAGGCGGCATTTAGGGACTTCTTTTCGTCAGAAGAACTGGATCAGTTTGCATCCGAAAAACGCTTTTCTTCAATATTAGAAAACATTATAGATGGCAATGTTGGAGAATTGCGGGTGGCAATGCTTGACAATACTCCGGTTGGGCAGATTTTCTGGGTTGGTGATTTGGAGAGTAAAAAAACAGAAATTGTTTCTCTCTTTACCTTGCCTCAAATGTGGAGGCAAGGAGTGGGGGAGCGGCTGATAAGGCAGGCTGAGGCGGAAATTCAAAATGGACTAATAGAAGTGTGGACTTTTGAAAAAAATGTGCAGGCGCGAAGCTTCTATGAAAAAATGGGATATACGTTTAGCGCATATACACGAAAGAGTGAGTTTGCCGGATTATTGGAAGTACAGTATGTTAAGAGAATGACCCCATAAAATTAGAGCTTCAGAAAGAAATTTGAGAAAAATGACGTTTTGGTTTGTTTCTAAAAACCCCTGAAATGAGCTTGTATTAAATGGATCATCATGCTATAATTGCACTACAAGATAAACAAAATATATCTAAAAAACGGACGCGAATTTAGCAAAAAAGCTGAACCACGTCAAACAAAAGAAAGGAGATGCTTATGGCCGACAACAGGAAAATAGCTGCTGATGTATTACAGGCAGTTGGTGGGGAGGTAAACATATCCCATGTTACGCACTGCATGACAAGACTTAGATTTACACTAAAAGATGATAGTATCCCTAAGGATGATGATGTCAAGAAAATCGATGGGGTGCTTGGTGTCGCACGGACTGGCGGGCAGTATCAGGTCATCATTGGCCAGAATGTGCCTAAGGTTTATGCAGAACTAGAATCCATGGGAGCTGTTAAGGGTGGTTCTAATAGCGTTCCGGAGCAGAAGAAAATAACATTAAAATCCATAGGAAACGGCATACTGAATTATCTTTCAGGATCGCTCACACCGCTGATTCCGCTTCTGATAGCTGCTTGTCTATTCAACACCGTAAACTCAATATTTGGACCGTCAATGTTAAATCTGTACGGATCGGACAGCAACATCTATTTCTTCTTCGATTTCTTGTATGATGCCGGGTTCTATTTCTTCCCGATTTATCTCGGTTACATGGCGGCAAAGAAGCTGGGCGCTACGCCGATTCTTGGCGCGTTCATGGGTGGAATTTTAATCTCTCCTGATTTTATTGCCCTTGCCTCTGCCGAGAGTGCTTCCTTCAGTCTTTTCGGACTCGATGTTACATTGCTTGATTATTCTCAGACGGTGCTTCCAATCATCCTTACAGTAGCGCTCCTTTACTATGTTGAGAAGTATCTGAGAAAATGGCTTCCGGAGGTGCTTTCCACAATTTTTGCACCCTTCCTGTCCATTTTGATCACAAGCCCGATTGCGTTGCTCTTCCTTGCACCGCTGGGCAATATCCTTGGCGAGTTCATCTGTAACGCCTTAATAGCTTTCGGTGATGTTGGAGGCTTCGTAGCCGTGGCAATCGTAGCTGCTATCTGGGAGTTCCTTGTAATTGGTGGAATGCACATCGTTATCATTGTTATGATGCTCGGAATCCTTGCTGAACAGGGTTCAGTAGGAGGCATTTTGATAAGCGGTATTTTAGCGACATTTGCTGCTTACGGTGTTGCGCTTGGCGCATTCCTTCGTCTGAAGAATAAGAATGAAAAGGCTACATCGCTTGGTTTCTTTATCGGAAGCTTCTTCGGAGGTGTTACCGAGCCTGTTCTTTACGGTCTATGCTTTAAATACAGACGCACTTTCCTAGGACTTGTTGTGGGAGGATTCTTAGGTGGAGCATATGCCGGAATCACAGGGGTTGTAATGTACGCCTTCGCCAGCAGTAGTTTCTTAACAGCGCTGGGATTTGCAGGCGGCAGCTCCGCAAATTTTGCAAACGGCATAATTGCCTGCGTTATCGCGATGTTGGGTGCAGCAGTTATAACATTTATGTTTGGATTTAAGAAAGAGGACCTCGAGCTTCCTGGAGATTCGTCTGACGAAGAAGTTTCACCGAAGTTGGAAAATAAGATTGACGTCACCGCATGTATTGACGGCAAGGTGATTCCGCTTTCTGAGATCAAGGATGAGGTGTTCTCGACAGGCATGATGGGAAACGGCGTTGGCATTGTACCTGATGGAAATGTGATAGTAGCTCCCTGCAACGCAAAGGTAGTTACCGTAATGGAAGAATCAAAGCATGCGGTTGGGCTGACACTGAAAAATGGCGCGGAGTTACTGATCCATGAGGGGATTGATACCGTAAATCTGCAGGGCGAAGGGTTTAAGCTTTTCGTAAAGCCGGGCGACAAGGTAAAAAAAGGTGATAAGCTGATAGAATTTGACAAAGACCTTCTTAAGGCAAAGGGAATAGATATGACAACCATCATCCTTTTGACCAATAGCGATGAATATGAAGGCGCAACCTTTTATTCCGATATGGATGCTAAGGCAGGAGAAACCGTCGTTATCAGCTTTTAGGGGTGCAAGGTATGAAAAGACTATTAATCCGTGCAGATGATCTGGGATTTTCTGAGGCCGTAAATTACGGCATTTACAAGACGGTAAAGGACGGAATTATCAGGACGGTAGGATTGATGACGAACATGCCTTCATCTAAGCAGGGCTATAACTTGATTCGGGATTATGATCTGTGTCTGGGGCAGCACACGAATATTTGCGTTGGCAAGCCGCTCACAGACCCGGGTCGCATCCCGAGCCTCGTCGGAAATGATGGGGAATTCAAGCCCTCCAGCGAGTATAGAAAGGCTAAAAGTGATTTTGTCAATCTGGATGAGGTAATCCTGGAAATCGAGGCACAGTATCAGCGGTTTGTGGAAATTACCGGCAGACAGCCGGACTATTTTGAAGGGCACGCTGTAAAGAGTGATAACTTTTTTAAAGGACTGGAAATTGTCGCCAAAAGACACGGGCTATCCTATCTGCCCTTTGTTATGAGCGGGCCTATTCCTTTTAGGACGTCTACACTTTACATGTACATGGACAGCATGAAGCCAGATTATGATCCAATATCCTCATTAAAGAACTGTTTGGAGCATGCGCATGAGGATGGAGTGGAGATGTTTGTATGCCATCCGGGCTATCTGGATGCCTATATCCTGGACAAATCAAGCCTCACGATACCAAGAGTATTAGAGGTCAAGATGCTGTGCGCAGATGAGACGAAGCAGTATCTTACAGAACAAGAAGTACAGCTCGTTACCTATTGTGACTTATAATAAATTTGATCAATTATGAAGAGGAGGTCTGCAATGCAGGGTTTTCGTGAGGATTTTCTTTGGGGAGGCGCAACAGCTGCCAACCAGTATGAGGGGGCATGGGATGTGGATGGCAAAGGGCCTTCCATTCCGGATATATGCACCGGCGGATCGCATACCACTCCCAAGAGAATAACGCCTGTGTTAGAAGAGGGTACATTTTATCCGAGTCATGAGGCGACAGATTTCTACCATCATTACAAGGAAGATATCGCCCTTGCCGCTGAGATGGGATTTAAGATATTCCGCATGTCTATCAACTGGAGCAGAATCTATCCCACCGGAATGGAAGAAGCGCCAAATGAGGCGGGACTTGCGTTTTATGATAAGGTATTTGATGAATTGCGCAAATACAAAATAGAGCCGCTCGTGACAATCTCTCATTATGAGCTTCCATATGCTTTGGTTGAGCGCTTTAATGGCTGGTATAGCCGTGACCTTATACTTTATTTTGAGAGGTACTGTGAAACAATATTTGACAGATATCAGGATAAGGTGAAATACTGGCTGACCTTTAATGAGATCAATTCCGGAACTATGGCTGCCGGCGCCCTGCTCTCACTGGGCACGATACAGGGGTTTGCAGGCCCGAGAAACAAAATACCGGATGAGAAACAGATACGCTATCAGGCTCTGCACCATCAGCTGGTGGCAAGTGCTAAGGTGGTAAAGATGGCTCATGAGAAATATCCACAGTTTAAAATGGGGAATATGACGCTGTTTGCTACAAAATATCCGTATACCTGTAATCCGGATGATATCCTCCTCTGCCAAAAAGAAATGCGCAGGATGAACTGGTTTACATCGGATATTCAGGTGCGAGGGTATTATCCGTCATACTCCGAGAGGTTTTTTGAGGAGAATGACATCGTAATAAAAAAAGATCCAGAGGATGATAAGATTCTTAGAGAGGGAACGGTGGACTTTTTTACACTCAGTTATTATATGAGCACATGTGAATCTGCTGACCCGACTAACAACACACAGACAGAGGGAAATCTGGTTGGAGGGATAAGAAATCCATACCTTAAGGCCAGTGACTGGGGATGGCAGATTGACCCTAAGGGACTGCGATTTTCCCTGAATGAGATTTACGATCGCTATCAAATTCCTCTTATGGTCGTGGAAAATGGACTTGGAGCGTTTGATAAGCTGGAGGAGGACGGCACAGTTCACGACAGCTATCGCATAGACTATCTGCGTCAGCATATTGCGCAAATGGAAGAAGCTGTAAAGGATGGCGTCGATCTGCTGGGTTATACCGTTTGGGGATGGATTGACGTGGTTTCAGCATCCACAGGAGAGATGGCAAAACGCTATGGTTTCGTACATGTGGATAAATATGATGACGGTTCGGGCGACCTGCGCAGAAGAAAAAAGGATTCCTTCTTCTGGTACAAGAAAGTGATTGCCTCAAACGGCAAGGATTTAGATTAAAGTCATAAAAGAAAAAGCTTGGAAGACTGCGGTTTTCTGAGCTTTTTTGCATATATCTCCACAAAAAATATGTGAAAATTATATTAGGAACCGTGATAAAAACGGAAGTATAAAAAGAGTTGGGTAAGGGAGAAATAGGGTATACTCCAAATTTTCCATAAAAACTAACAAAAACGCAGAAAATAATTGATAATTACAAGAGCGGCGAGGAATTTTATTGACAAAGATATTGCGATATGGTACAGTTTTGGTAATTGAATAGATCGGGCGCATGGTGCGCAGAAAATGCACACAAGGAGGTATATAATGAAACTGAAAAAAATTTTAGCAGCTATATGTGCGGCTGCAATGGTGCTTAGCGCAGGAGCGGTGACCGCGTTTGCAGGAGAAACGGTTACCAAGTATGTGGTCTATGATGTTTCTGAGCATGGCGGATTTGATGATGACGATACTTGGGGAAATGCATGGATACAGGTATATAACAGTGCAATATCAGTCGAGGACGCCTATGTGTTCCTTTCGGATGGAACCAGTGTGGAGGTGACGCCTGTTGATGATGGAAGCTACGCCATTGCACTCATCGGAGAGGATGCTGTGGTAGAGGATGCTTCTAAGGTTGTATATATTGTATTTACTTTAAGCTATGATGCGGAGGAGTATGATTATTGGGGAAGCGGACAAGTTGGTCTAAACTCCGCTTCTACAAGTTGGCATGCTGTGACTTGGAATATATATGAAGGTGACGCTATCCAAGCTGCGGATGAGCTTCCCATAGTGTTGGTCAACACCGAAGAAACCGACCCAGTAGATGAGTCCTCATCAGTCGTAGAGGAGACCGTAGAAGAAGTCGGTACATCAGTAGAGGTTGCTGAAGAAGAGGCCGCTATATCCGTAGATGAAGAGGAAGCGTCAGAAGATACGGCAACATCTGCAGATGAAGAGCTGACAACCACAGCAGAAGATGTGGATGAGAGCACAGATCAGGCTGTTGTTTCAAGTGACAGCGGTGGTATGGCACCTGTTGCGGTTCTTGCAGTTCTTGCGCTTTTGGCTCTTTTTGGCATGGCAGTTGCAGAATGGAAAAAAAGAGTGAACGCTTAAGGAAAACTAAGCATTAGACCTATTTAAGAGAATGGCTGTAAAAAGGCGATATCGTTTTTTTACAGCCATCTTTACATGAGCTTGCCTATAAACTGGCTTATATTGCAAAAACAGGAGGGTTTATGCGTATTTCAGTATTTTTTGATCATGTGCGTGAGGCGAGCGCTCAGACGGGGCGGGAATTAGAGGATGTTTTGCGTGAGGTGCGAAGCTTTGGTATTACCGCGCTTGAGTGCTCCCTGGAAAGCTTATTAGAGGATGTGCCGGGGCGAAAGGTGTTGTTTGAAAAATGTGATATGCAGGTTTCCTGTATTTATGCCACGTATGATTTTGCGAATGAGACGGATCCGGCACGGGCATATCCATTGATCGATATCGCCTGCGATTTTGGAGCGGACAAGGTGCTTATAGTTCCGGGATTTGTTGAGATTAAGGATATATCTGAGCAGGATGCGGTGATGAGGGTTGGAACAGACCAGATGGAACAAATGGCGCGGGTTTTAAATGAGCTGTGCCGCTATGCTGAGGAAAAAAATGTCACCGTTACCATGGAGGATTATGACGATGCCCATGCTCCATTTGCCTCCCACATTCAGCTTGCATGGTTTTTAGAGCGGGTGCAGGGGCTTAAGATTAGCTTTGATACGGGAAATTTTCTCTATGCGGGAGTGGACGTCCTTGAAGCATTTGAGTTGCTGCGGCTTTATATATGCCATGTTCACTGTAAGGACAGAAGCTTAAATCCATGTCCACTGGAGACTCCAAAGCTTACAGTTACAGGACAACGCCTATACGCCGCTTCAGTGGGAGAGGGCTGTATTCCTATGGAAGAGATTATCAGACGCTTAAAGAGCGAAGGATATGACGGGACAGTTGCCATTGAGCATTTCGGAGCCACAGACCAGCTTGCATATATGGAGAGGTCTGCAAAGTGGCTGCTTGAGAGAATTTAGATTGGAGAGGGCAGAGATGATTAGAGTTACAGTTTGGAATGAATATGTACATGAGCGGGAATATGATGGGATAAAGAAGATTTATCCCGATGGTATACATGGTTGTATAGCGGGATTTCTTGGAAAAGAGAGTGGTATTTCCACCTCCACAGCCACACTTGAAATGCCGGAGCACGGACTGACGGAGGAGGCTTTAAAAAATACGGACGTGCTGATCTGGTGGAGCCATGCTAAGCAGGAAGAGGTTGATGATGAGGTGGTGGAGAGAGTGTGCAGACATATACGCATGGGCATGGGATTTATCGGCCTTCATTCTGCCCACTACAGCAAGGTGATGAGAAAAATTCTGGGGACCGGTATGACTTTGCACTGGAGACACGGGGATACGGAGAAGCTCTGGTGTGTGAATCCTGCTCACCCAATAGCAAAGGGCGTTCCTTCCTGCATAAACCTGGAAAAGGAGGAAATGTACGGAGAACCATTTGGAATTCCACAGCCGGACGAGCTGGTTTTTGTGGGATGGTTTTCGGGCGGCGAGGTGTTTCGAAGCGGCGTAACCTTCACTAGGGAGAATGGAAAAATATTTTATTTCCAGCCGGGACATGAGGAGTATCCAATTTATCATATGGCGGAAATCCAGCAGATAATAATAAACGCAGTTCGCTGGGCGGCTCCGTCAAACAGGCTTCTTGCGCCGCCGGAAAATGTTCATGCGATAAGAGACAAAGCGGAAAATAAATAAAATCGAAAAAAAGTAAGAAGAGGGCCGTGAAAAAATGATTTCTCGTTTTTTCACAGCCCTTAAAAAAGTATAACGTATATAATTTCAAGATGTGGGTTTTCTTAGAGGACAGTCAGACATTGAGACCTTGTCCTGTAAAACTTTTAGTCCGCAGTCGGATAGATAATCCTGAAGAATAGGGCGTGACTGGGATGAAGTAGGCCCAATGATGATTTCCCCTATCAGGTCGGAAAACTGCATGTCAAACCTTTCACACATTTCTTTTAAGTTTAGAGGATAGTATTTTTTTATGCGTTCCGGGGAGATATGATATTTAGGCTCCACAGAAAGCTCGCTTGAGATGAAGGGTGAGATCACCAACCGGAATTCCTTCTCGCTTGCAAAGGAAGGGTGCTTAAAGGCCGCCGACTGCGTCCACGCAACATTCATAAGCTCGTGCAGATGGGGAAGGGCGTCAGAAAAGGGCTCAGTCTCAAGTATGGTGCGGTAGAGCTCATTGACCAGGTGGTGCCCACGCATATCCTTTTGATAGTACACCTTGATAAGGGAGACAGCACCGCCGAGCATCTTTTGCATGAGATCCTCCTTAAATGCGATGCACACGCCCTGGCCCATGTGTCCATAGCGATCCCACTGAGAAGCATCATCCCTGTATTTTGAAAAGCAGGCGGCGTAGGAAGAGTAGTGAAATTCCTCCTGCAGTTCCATTTTAAAGAAGCTTCTTGCCGAGGGGATTTTTTTGCTTTCCCCTGCCTGGCTAAGTTTTTCAATGACAGCCTGGCTTATGCCGTTCATGAACAGCCTCATCTCCGCGGCGTCATTCATGTTTAAAATGTTGTTTAGCCTAAGCTCTGCGCACCTTATAATGCCGTCAAAGGCTATGAAATCTGTATAGTGATACAGCATATAAATCCTCCACTAGAGCTTTTTGCCAGTGAGCAGCTCATAGCCCTGGAGATAGCGGTCGATGGTCTTGTCGACGATGTCCTGTGGCAGGGTCCAGTTGTGACCATCATTGGATTTTAACCAATCCCTTGCAAACTGCTTGTCAAAAGAGGCCTGTCCACGGCCTGGCTCATAGTCGCCTGCGGGCCAGAAACGTGAGCTGTCAGGGGTGAGCATTTCATCGCCCAGAACAATGTTTCCGTCTTCGTCAAGGCCAAACTCAAACTTGGTATCCGCAATTATGATTCCCCTGCTAAGCGCGTAGTCCGCGCATTTTTTGTACAGGGCGATAGTATAGTCGCGAAGATTGCTTGCGTATTCCTCGCCTTTTCCTGGGAACTCTTTTTCAAGGCACTCTATGCTCTTCTCATATGAGATATTCTCATCATGGTCGCCGATCTCGGCCTTGGTGGAGGGGGTGTAGATTGGCTCCGGAAGCTTGTCAGATTCTAATAAGCCCGCAGGGAGCTTGATGCCGCAGACCGTACCGTCTTTTTGGTAGCTCGCCCATCCGCTGCCGGTGATATAGCCTCTTACGATACATTCTATGGGGAGCATGGTGAGTTTTTTACACATCATGCTGTTGCCGTCAAAGCGCGGCTGCTGGAAAAAATCCGGCATATCCTTTACGTCAACGCTTATCATGTGGTTTGGAACAATGTCACTAGTCATGTCAAACCAGAACTTGGAGATCTGGGTGAGGACAGCGCCTTTTTTTGTTACAACATTGTTTAAAATAACATCAAAACAGCTTATGCGATCCGTTGCCACCATGATCAGGCTGTCGCCGTTATCATAAATTTCACGCACCTTACCTTCCTTGACAGGCTTCATTTCTTTTATACTCATGTCTGTACTCCCGCCGACTTTAGCGGCGCTCCTTTCAAGATTGTTTAAATCATTTATAGAGTAAACATTTTCCAAGATAAAATCAATAGGAAAATGTGTTCGTGAAAAAATTAGAGTTTTACAACCTCAGTCACCACTAGATGCTCTTCCTCCACATAAAAATGAACGTCAAAGCCAGCAAATGAAACACCGTAGCGCCTGTTGGGGTCGTGCTGGTAAGAGGGGCGCGGATCCTGTGCTAAGACGTTTATGATAGCTGCTCGCTTCTTGGGTGGAAACAGCGCTAAAAGGTCTGGCGGAAAGCTGACTTGAAGCAGGGTTTTTACGTGCTCCGTGACAAAGCCGTCCACCGCGTCCGGGTGGCAGTCGGTATATTTTAAGTAGGGCTTGATATCATATATCGGTGTGTTGTCTCTTAGGTCCGCCCCGGATACTGTAAGCACGGGGCCTTTTGGGGTAAAGTCGATTTTTTCAAGGCGTACCGAAGACAGACCGATAGGATTTGGGCGAAAGGGAGAGCGTGTGGCAAAAACTCCCATGGGTGTGTTTCCTCCAAGGCGCGGCGGCTTTACCGTGGCGGACCACTTTTCTCCGTTGCCATTTTCAAACGCCCACAAAAGCCAGATATAGTTAAAACCAGACAACCCCTTAAACGCGTCAGGATTTCTGTACGGTGGTTCAAAATAAATCTGCCCTGTTAATTCCTCCACCAGTCCGCTCTGTCTGGGAATACCGAATTTTTCACGAAAATCCGTGCGGATATGCGCAATAGGTTTCATAATCACTCCATTTCTGATAGACATATGTCAAAAATACTTTAAAAAGTAAAAGGTTTTTCGCCACTTATGATAGGGCCCATGTGGACGTGGACGATTATAGCATAGCGCTGGAGCGCGGGCAATATGGAAAACGGGGAATGGGAAAGTATTGACAGTGTGCCATGTGGGCTTTAAAGTGTTGGTGTATGAAAGCGTGGTGATGGTTTTGCTGTTAGGAGGGCGAGATGAAAATTGGTTTGACACAGATGGACATTATATGGGAGGAGAAGGAGAAAAATAAGGAGCAGTGTCTGCGGCTTGCAAAGCGCGCAAAGGAACAGGGGGTTGACCTTTTGGTATTTCCGGAGATGACCCTTACAGGCTTTTCAATGAATGCCCCATATATATCGGAGAATGAGCCGGAGAATGCGAGGGGCTTTTTTAAGAGTGCTTCCCTTAAATATGGCATGGCGTTTTGCTATGGCTATGCGAGAGAATCAAACGGCACATATAAAAATAAATGCGAGCTGGTAAGTGAGGGAGCACTGCTATCAGAATACGAAAAAGTTCATCCCTTCACCTATGGGAAGGAGGGAAAGTTTTTCGCCGGAGGAAATTCCTTAAGCGTGGCGAGCCTAAGACTTTATCAGGAGGAGTGGAGTATAGGCAGCACCATATGCTATGATCTGCGCTTTCCGGAGCTCTTCCAGGCAATCTCTGAGAGGGCTAACCTGATCATAGTGATAGCAAACTGGCCAAAGGAGCGCGTGATGCACTGGGACGCTTTGCTGCGCGCAAGGGCGATTGAGAACCAGTGCTATATCTGCGGAGTAAACCGCGTGGGGCAGGGAGGCGGTCTTAATTATGTCCATAGCTCTGCATTATACGACCCTCTGGGAAATGTTATAGCAAGCGGGAGGGACGAACTTTTGACAGCTACTATCACGCCTGATGTGGTCATTCGCACAAGGGAGGATTTCCCCTTAAAAAAGGATCGAAGAAACGAATTATATGCTGGATGGTATAAAAATATGCGGGATTAAATAAAATTTACAAAATGTGGCTTGACAAAAATCAGGGATGATGATAAACTGGCCAAACAGAGGGACAAGGGTGTTCAGGAGAAATCCTGAATGCCTTTTTTGTTAGGCAGTTGATTTTAAACGAAACGGGGTATGAGCTATGATTAAGCTAGAACACGTAAACAAATATTTTGGAGATCTGCATGTGTTAAAGGACGTTAATCTGGAAGTGAAGGAAGGCGAAAAGCTGGTAATCATTGGCCCTTCCGGTTCCGGCAAATCCACCACCGTCCGCTGCATGAACTTTTTAGAGGAGCCCACGGACGGAAAGGTGTTTATTGACGGCCAGCAGCTCACACACAGAAATAAGACGAAGCTGGTGAGGGAAACCACATCCATGGTGTTCCAGCAGTTTAATCTCTATCCCCATATGACTGTGCTTAAAAATTTGACGCTTGCGCCGATGAAGCTTCATCACAAGTCAAAGCGTGAGGCCGAGGAGCTTGCATACCACTATCTGGATGTGGTTGGTCTTAGGGATAAGGCACATGTCTATCCAAGCACCCTGTCCGGTGGACAGCAACAGAGAATAGCCATCGCAAGAGCCCTCTGCGCGCAGACTAAAATAATTCTCTTTGATGAGCCCACTTCCGCGCTTGACCCGGAGACCATCCAGGAGGTTTTGGATGTAATGATCAAGCTGGCAAAGGAGAACATAACCATGGTGGTTGTGACCCATGAGATGGGGTTTGCCAGGCAGGTGGCAGACAGGATCGTCTTTATGGCGGACGGACAGATTATCGAGGAGGGCACACCGGAGCACTTCTTCACAAATCCTGAAAACGACAGAGTAAAGCAGTTTTTGGGAAAGATTATCAGGTAGAGCGAACCGGCAGTCCTGCCTTGGCGGGATTTCCTGACATTTACATATATGTAGTGTATTCGCTAGGTAAAGAGTTTACCGGCAGAAGGCGTAGGGCAGCGGATGCCTTTTTGCACACAGCTGTATAGGAGGTTTTTATGAGAAAAATTAACAAGGTATTTACACTTGGCATGGTTATGGCCATGGCAATGGCATCCGTAGTGGGGTGCTCTGACTCAAGTTCTAGTACAGATTCCACCACAGCTGCTGTGGATGATACGGATGATGCGGATGATACCGCCTCTGAATATGGAGAGGATACTCAGGCAATCATCGACAGCGGAGTGCTTAAAGTAGGTGTAAAGAATGCCGTGATCGGTTTTGGATATCAGGACACTGTGACGGGTGAGTGGTCAGGCCTTGAAATCTCCATCGCAGAGATGATCGCAGAGGAGCTTGGCGTTGAGGTAGAGTTTACAGCGGTTACCGCGGCGACCAGAACAGAGCTCTTGGACTCCGGCGAGATCGACTGTGTACTTGCGACATTTACCATCACAGATGAGAGAAAAGAGAGCTGGGATTTCTCCACAGCATACTATACTGACTATGTAACCGTGCTTGTAGAGGATTCCTCCGGCATCACATCCCTAGAAGATCTGGTAGGTACGACAGTTGGCGTATCCTCCGGTTCTACATCCGCAAGCTCCCTGGTTAGCGCCATGATAGATGCGGGCCTTATTTCCGGAGATGACTATGATGCTGATACATTTGATCCCTCTCTTTGGACCGAGGGCGTATCTTTCCAGCAGTATGACGACTACCCCACCATCTCCACCGCTCTTAGCGCAGGTGAGGTTGACGCGTTCTGTGTAGATAAGTCAATCCTGGCGATCTACAACACTGACGGTCGTTCCTACATTGAGGAGCAGTTCTCTCCTCAGGAATATGGCGTGGCTACAAAGAAGGACTCAGACTTTTCTGAGTTTGTTGAGGAGCTCATCACCACATGGTTGGAGGATGGAACAATAGACGCTCTTATCGAGGAGAACGGTCTTGACTAATAAAAAGCGCATAGACTAATCACAGGGCCGGCAGCTATCCCTGCCGGCTCATTGTCTTAAATAAGCGGCGGCCTCTTTGGGCCGCCCCTAAAGCACAGCAGGATTTGGAGGTAATGAGATGTCTGGTTTATTTTCTGCAGATGCCTGGGAAAAGGTTTGGACTTACCGCGCCAGTTTTCTTCTGGGACTCAAGAACACAGCGCTTACTGCTCTGTTTGGAATACTTTTGGCGCTGATTCTGGGGATCATTTTTGGATTGATGGCTACCAGCGGCAAAAAGATTTTAAGGGCCATCAATAGAGTATACGTGGAAGTGCTGCAGAATACGCCGGTTCTGCTGCAAATGTGTTTTTTGTACTATGCTCTGGCGTTTTCTGGAAACAGTATAGGCATATTAAACACGGGTATCGTGACCCTTGGAGTATATACTGGAGCCTATATGTCGGAGGTTGTGCGCGCGGGCATTGAAGCCGTGCCAAAGGGGCAGTTTGAGGCGGCGGATTCCCAGGGCTTTGGATATATAGGGAAAATGTATTACATCATTATTCCACAGAGCATAAAAAATATCCTGCCACCTATGGTGAATCAGGTGGTAAACTTAATCAAGAACACATCCTGCCTTTACATCGTGGGTGGTGCGGATTTAATTTCGCAGACCTACAATTTTGTCACCGGTGTGAATACCGGCGGCGCATATGGTCCGGCATATGTTGTCAGCGGACTGTTGTTCTTTGTCGTGTGCTTTCCTCTATCCACTCTTGCCAGTGTGTGGGAGAATTCCTTAAAGAAGAGAGAAAGCCGAAACACAAATGTTTAAGAAGGAGGGCATACCATGAGTGACTTTTACGCAAGCTTATCAATACTCACGAAAAACGGCGTTGCCCTCTATATTCTGAGGGGCGTGCTTTTTAGTCTGGTTGTGGCACTCATCGCAGTGCTGGTTGGCCTGTTGCTTGGCTCCATTCTGGCGATATGCAGAAATTACTGCAACAGAGGTCTGTCAAAAATAGCTAAGTGGATTTCCATTGCCTACATAGAGGTTTTTAGAAACACCCCATTGCTTCTCTGGATGTTTGTCGGCGTTGTGTTCTTCCCGGCTCCGGATTTTTCTGCAATGTTTACTCTCACCTCCGTGGAGGTAAAGCTTTTGTGGAAGGCGGGCATCGCACTGGTGCTTTTTACATCTTCAGTTATCGCGGAGATTGTCAGAGGCGGATTGAATTCTGTAAACCAGGGACAGTTTGAGGCGGCCCACTCCCAGGGATTTAACATCGTCCAGACGATGGTGCTTATAGTACTGCCCCAGGCATACAGAAATATTATTCCAACGCTCTTAAGCCAGGTGATCACCACCATAAAGGATTCCTCATATCTGGCAAATGTTGCCACAATCGAGCTGATGAGCCGCACAAAGCAGCTGATGAGCTCCGCCGGAAGATATAACGGAACCGGGGTTATCAATGTGACGGACGTATTTGTCCTCTATGGTCTGGCGGCGCTGATTTATTTTGTCATCAATTTCACTCTGTCCTGTATTGTCAGGGCGATGCAAAAGCGCAGGAGCAGGCCACAGGTGGCGCGCGCGGCGCAAGGTTGACGTATTATACTACCATGTGATACAATAAGCGCCGGACACCGTGCGGTGCGGGCGCAGGAGGTGTGTATGGAAAAGTATGTGATTACTATATCCCGGCAGTTTGCGAGCATGGGACGCTCCATCGCTAAGAAGCTCGCAGAGGATCTGTCGATAAATTTTTATGACCGCGATCTGGTGGAAAAGACGGCAAAGCGCATGGGCCAGCCGATATCCGTAATCAGTAATGCAGAGGAAAACGATAAGTCCAAATTCTGGCGTAGGCAATATCCTTTAGGGATGGGCATGGCGAATATGCAGGACGAAATTTTCGCGGTGCAGAGCAATATCATCAGGGATTTGGCGGCAAAGGAATCCTGCATTATAGTCGGACGCTGTGCTAATTATGTGCTGCGGGATATGAAAAGAGTTTTAAATATCTACATCTATGCTCCCTATGAAAAGCGCCTTGAAAACTGTACAAAGCTTTTGGGTATGGATGAGCGCACAGCAAGAAGCATGATCCGTCAGGTGGATCTGGCGCGCACAAAGTACAGGAGACATTATTGCCGTGAGGCAGACAGTGTTTTAGACTTCCAGGATGTGCTGATAGATAGCAGCCGTTTTGGAATTGATAAGACGGCTCAGATCATTGAGGAGCTTGTCACACATATCTAAAAGTGATTCATAAAAAGCAAGGGTAAAGGAAACAGTAAAAAAATGAAGAAAATTTTAGTCAGGGGGGGTATGTCCCCGTTCGAGAGCTTCCCGGCTGAGAAGATAATAGTCAAGAATTCCATAGGAACAAATCTGGGGAATTTCCTGTATCTGTTCGGATCCTTAAGATATCTGGTGGATGAGGATACCATTGTCACGCCCACCTATTACAAATATAATTATACGGATAAGGAGATTGAGAAAATCAATCAGGAATACGACCTGTTTCTGATCCCCCTTGCGGATGCATTCAGGACGCAGTTTGTCTCAGAGCTTCGCGGACTTACAAGAATTGTGGAACGCTTAAATATACCATGCGTGGTTACAGGTGTGGGTCTTAGAGCTCCCTATGATACCGCTCTGGATGCGTCTTATCCATTTGATGAGGATGTGAAGGCCTTTGTGAAGGCTGTACTAAATAAATCCACCAAGCTGGGACTCAGGGGTGAGATTACGGGCGCATACCTTAAGCGTCTGGGATTTAGGGAGGAAGAGGATTTTACGCCTATCGGCTGCCCGTCCCTGTATTTAAACGGTCCAAAGCTTGAGATACGACAGACACATATCGGACCGGATTCCTTTGTGTGTTATAATACCACGGATACCACTCCGGGAAATGTGTTTGAATTTGTTGAGCGAAGCATCGCGGAGTTTTCCGACACTCATTTTATGCCGCAGAGAAGAGCGGAGTTAAGGCTTTTATATACCGGAGCGCCAATTGTCAGCAATGCAAATCCACTATACCCCAGATCCATCATGCATAAGGCGTATAATGGCAGTCAGTCCAGATTTTTCCTGAATGCGCCTACATGGATAGAGTACATGAAGAAGGCGGATTTTAGCTTTGGCAGTCGTCTCCACGGAAACATCGCCTCAATGTTAGCCGGAACGCCGAGTATCCTGATTGTCAAGGATGCGAGGACTAGGGAATTGTCGGATTATCACGATATGACGCGTGTTGCTGCGGATACAATCACCGAGAAGACGACAATCTGGGAGCTGATAGAAAAGGCGGATTTCCATCAGGCAGAGAGACGGCATTATGCGAACTACACGCATTTCATGGATTTCCTAGAGGATAACAACCTCTCTCCGATACGCCAGGGCGAGAACCTGCCCGGGGAGCTTCCCTTTGACAAAAGAGTACAGGCAGTTGAACTCGAGCCGCCGGTGGAGTCGATAGCGACCTGCAGCCTGGAAGAGATGGAAGAGCGCTGGAAGGCTTATTGGCCTTTGCAGGATGAGCAGGAAAAGAACTATAAGAATAGGATAAAAAAGCTTAACTCTGAAAAGGAGGGGCTTGCAAATAAGAATAAAAAGCTACAGGAGGAGTTTGACAAGGAGACTAAAAAGCTACAGGAGGAGAAGGAGCAGTTGATTAAGGAGAGAGATCACCTTAAAAAGCTCCTCTTAGAAAAAGAGGAGGAAGAGCGGGAAAGAGAAAACAGACGCCTCATTAACCGTCTGAAAAATACGCTTACGGGATCCTCGAAATAGAGCCTAATAAATTCAAACAACCCAGCTGTCGCATCTGTGATTTTAATCATAATGCGGCAGCGTTTTTCGTTTAGTAGAGCGTGTTAGAACTTTGACATACGGAGAGGATTTTGATATAATCCCATCTTTGACAGTTACAAAAAACAAAACACCGCTGTAACGCCTGTTTTATAAGGGTATAACAGCGGTGCCTTTTTGTTTTGATATATAGGCTTTTTATTTTTCTTTGCTCTTTTTTTGTATTTC